>CAZCPL010000039.1:0-10414 GCA_964500255.1 uncultured Solibacteraceae bacterium
CGGTTCGGAAAGCGACCCGGGATCTCCCGCGATGCTGGTCAGCGCAACGCCTCCTGTCGCGCCGCCGCCAGTTCACGGGCGCACCTCAGGACGCCGCCGCGCACTCGCCGAATGGCTGGTCTCGAAGCAGAATCCGATGACGGCGCGGGTGTTCGTGAATCGCGTCTGGCATCATCATTTCGGCCGCGGTATCGTCGCGAGCCTCGACAATTTCGGCCGCATGGGCGAGCCGCCATCGCATCCCGAACTGCTCGATTGGCTGGCGCTGCGCTTTCAGGAATCCGGGTGGGATGTGAAGGCCTTGCACCGGTTGATCCTGTCGTCGAATGCTTATCAGCGCAGTTCCAGCTTCGATCATGCGGACAATCAAGGCAAAGATGCGGCCAACGCTTATCTGTGGCGCTTTCGCGCGCAGAGGTTGGAGGCAGAAGCCGTGCGCGATCAGATCCTCGCCGCTTCCGGATCGCTTAACCTCGCGATGGGGGGCCCGGCGATCTTTCCGCCCCTGCCTGCCGAAGTAAAGGCGCAAATGTTGCATGGCATTTGGGAAAAGCAGGAAGACGGCCCGCAAACGTGGCGTCGCAGCGTCTATGTCTATCGCAAGCGCGGACTGCCGTTTCCTCTGTTTGAGGCTTTCGATCTGCCCGATCAGAACATCACCTGCAATCGGCGCAACACGACCACGGTTCCGACGCAAGCGTTGACGCTGATGAACAACGAGTTCGTGCTCAAACAGGCTGGGCGCTTGGCGAATCGCATCAAAGAACTGACGCTCGATCGCGCCAGGCAGATCGATCTTGCGTATCAATTCACCTTGGCCCGCCCACCGCGAGAAGACGAGCGTGCTCTTGCGCAAGAGTATCTGCAGTCGGGCTCATTGGATGGCCTTGCGCATGTCCTGTTCAACACCAGCGAGTTCTTATACCTGCGATGAGAATCAACCGGCGCGACTTCCTATTTCAAGCAGGCGGCGGACTCAGTGGTCTCGCGTTCGCGTCCATGCTGCACGGCCAAAGTCCCTATGCAGCCAAACAAGGCCATCATCCGGCGCGCGCCAAGGCCGTGATCTCGCTCTTCATGTGCGGCGGTGTGAGCCAGATGGATTCCTTCGATCGCAAGCCGATGCTCGACAAATACGCCGGTCATCCGCTCACAGGCAAAGGCGATGTTGTCGTTCGGCAGGGACATCCTGGTCCGCTGATGCCGAGTCCATTCACTTGGAAGCGCTACGGTCAAAGCGGACTCGAAGTCTCCGAACTCTTCCCAACGATTAGCGCGGCGCATGCGGACAAGCTCGCATTGATTCGCAGTGTGGTCGGCAAATCCAACGATCACGTGCAGGCCCACTATGAACTTGCTACGGGCGTGATTCGCATGGGATATCCAAGCGTCGGTTCGTGGATCACCTACGGGCTCGGCACCGAAAACCAAAGCCTGCCTTCGTTCGTAGTGATTTTCGATGCACGGGGAGGCCCATTCGGCGGGCCTGCGAACTGGTCTGCTGGCTTCATGCCGGCGGCGTATCAGGGAACGGTGCTGCGGTCGGCGGGGGATCCGATCATGGATCTGCATCCGCCCGCGAGTATCTCTCAGGAGGATCAAAGAACGCGATTGAAGTTGCTTGAAAAGCTGAACCAACTCGACATCGAACGCAACCCCGGCAACTCTGAACTTGCGGCGCGCATCTCCGCCTATGAACTCGCTTATCGCATGCAGGGTGCTGCGCCAGAGGCCGTCGACACGCAGAAGGAATCCGCTGCCACCAAGCATCTCTATGGGCTCGACGACGCGATCACCGAACCGTTCGGACGACAGTGTCTGATGGCTCGGAGGCTGGTCGAACGCGGCGTTCGCTATGTGCAGCTCTATCACGGCGGGCTCGGCAATCAGAACACCGACACGTGGGATGCGCACGACGACATCCGATCGAATCACACCAAGCACGCGGCGGAAGTGGATCGCCCCATTGCTGGTTTGTTGAGCGATCTCGCGGGTCGCGGCCTACTCGATTCCACGCTCGTCGTCTGGCAGGGTGAGTTTGGACGCATGCCGATTTCGCAGCGCGGCATGGGCCGCGATCACAATCCCGGCGCGATGTCGATCTGGATGGCAGGCGCGAAGATTGGCGGTGGCCAGATCATTGGATCCACCGATGAGTTTGGTTACAAGGCCGCCGAACAGCCGGTCTCCGTGCACGATCTGCACGCAACGATTTTGCACCTGACGGGACTCGATCACAAGAGACTGACCTACCGTTTTCAAGGCCGCGACATGCGCTTGACCGATGTCGAAGGCGAGTTGGTTCCACAGATCGTCGCATGAACCGGTGACGGACGTGAGGTCCGCCACCAGTTGTGGTTAACGCTTCAGCGTCGGAATCATCTGCCCGAAGAGTCGGGTAATGTCGATCCTCGCACCGAAGACGATTCGGGCGTCCGCTTTCACTCGGTCTCTTGGATTCGTTGGAAAGTTGCCACCGAAAGTGAAGAAGAACGGACTCGCAGGAATCTTGAAGTAGCCGCTCACATCGATCCGGTTATGAAATCTTTCGGCTAGGCGAGCGTCCAGGTCTCTTTGAGTGAGTGTCGCAGCGGCGGGGAACTCAGATTGGCGATAGACGTCGTAGCGTCCGAAGACGGTGTCAACCCAGAAGATCGAATCGGGCGCGTTGCCCGGCTCGTTCTTGATCTCCATGTGCCCGATGCGTCCGCCTGCGGCCATGAACTTGTAGACACCGGCCTGTCCGGAATCGCCAGTTGCGTTGTCTACGGTCATGAATCCGGCCTTGGCGATCGGCGCAATGTAGAGCGCGTTGTCAAGCCCTTGAAACGTCCACTGGAACATCGAGGGGATGAATGGTGTATAAACGCCACCCTCGAAGTAAAGCTGGTTACGAGACTGAGTGATTTGGAATTCCAGTGGGGCAGTGGCGGTTCCCATCATTGCTGGCGGAGTGGCCGGGGCTGCTGCAGGCGCGGCGGTTACGCGCGGTGTTTGCGTGAGGTCCACAATTTGGTAGGTGTTGATTAACCAGTGGCTACGGCGCCGCAAGCGCAGGATCTCGTCAACCTGTTCGCGGAGTCTCTTGTTCTTCTCCGCTTCCCGAAGCGGCACCTTCTTTGGTTCTCCTGCAGTTGAGTCCTTGCTGCTCGCCGCTTGGTCAGTTTCAGATGGAGTATTCATCTGCATTTTCTCTATCTGACGTTTGTAAATCAGTCGCCGCCCGGTGTCTCCGGTCGGATCGCCGCGACGAAGGTCAGGACAGTTGCCAATGATGAACCTGAGAGCTTCATCAGTGTTCTTATCCTCCGGCGCATAGCCACGGCAGGTACGGAAAGGCTTCCAGTTCTGGTCGCTGAAGAAACGCACAAAAGGTTGCGGTGAACTAAAACCTTTGTTTTCACGGCCGAGAACTGCCCCGACGTTAAAGTCTGCGCGCACGCGTCCCCAGTTGTAGCGCAACGGGCGCACAGATGCCGCGTGGCTGCGCCCGACCTCCGTGCCCGCAGAGTCGAGAGCCACCGCCACCACGCTCTGGCCCTCCGAAAAGCGCGCGAGATTTTGCGCGACGAACTCACGCTTGGTCTTGTCCGTCGTGGCTTCCAGCCTCGCCAGTTGAATGTTCGTTCCATATCCGGGCCCGCGGCCGCGGAAGATACTGAGCACCACTTTTTCCGCGGTTGCCGGCATGGTGCCGCGCAGTTCCGAGTCTCCCTCAGCTAGGTCGAAGATCGCTACGTTGTAGTAGGCAGTTGGGGCAGCTACTGCGGATTGCGCTTCGACAATCTCGCTTTGTGCCTCGTGGGTTTCTTTCGATTCACGCGCCGACGCAGAGACCTTCAAAAGGTCGCCTTCTCCAATGGATCGATCCACCGAAACGCAAAAGACGCCATACTGTTTCACGTTGCTTTCGCAAACTTTCGCTCCGAAGTCGGCGGTGGACTCGAAGTATGGATTCTTTTCATGGCCAGTGCCAGCCTTCGCGAAGATCTGGACCTTTACCCAGCTAGCAAAGGCGGGTTGACCGTCGTCCTGGGTTATCGTACCGGCTATGATCGTCTGATCCGCTTGGAAGCGAAGTAGATTAATCTTCACTTTCGCTGCTTTTGCACCGGCACTCACGTCTTTCGAGGCCTTGAGGGTCTCGAGTCGGTTGTCTGCCGAGACGATGTTCATCGTCACGGCCACCAGTTGGTTTTCCTTAAGTTTCGCGCCGTCCGGCAGTTCGATCTTGAAGCTGCCATTCGACAGTTTGGTCTCTAGAGGTTTCTTCGTGACTGGATCCGCTACCGTGACACCGTTGATACTGACCCGCACCGAGCCATCTTTCACTGGTGCTGAACCCTTTATCGCTGTGTCGTCGCCCTTCAAGGTGCCAATGCTCAATGGCGTCAGCGCGTCCGTTGAAGTCGTGGTTGGACTCAATCCCACATCAACCTTGTTCGAATCCTTGATGGCCCCTCCCGTCTTGAATGTGACTTTCACGTAGAGCTTCTCACCTTCGCCGAACGCGGGCGACACACAGATCCGGAAAGTGCCATCGTCGAACTTCTTGTCGTCGCCGGCCTTCTCGCCGCCACGCATTAGTGTCGCAGTGCCCTCCTTGACGGGACTCGTCCCCTGAACGCAATTCTGTCCCGGAGTTACAGGTTCGATCAGCGGATCCCGCAACGTGCCGGTATCGATCTGCGCGATCAGCCCAAGTCCAGTCAATAACGAAAAACCTAGTTGTTTCATAAGCGATGACGTCCTACAGTCAATCGCGAGTATGAGCGTCGAAAAGTGACATCGTCATCGATTTTTCGACTACACTGCGAGAATGCTGCTCGTACTCGCTCTACTTGCTCAGGCTGCTGCTCCGTCCGCCGCGCCCACTCCCACTCAACCCGAGGATCACCGCGCGGATATGATCCTCAAGGCGGCTGACGACGTGCTCTGGCACATGAAGCTCGGCGATATTGCGGATGTCGACAAGGCCGTATTCACCAGCCTGCCGCCCGCCAAGGAACCCAACCCAACCGCCCAAGGCGCGGGCAATCCGTTCATCATGTATGCCTACACGTTCCTGCCCAAGAAGCTCGATGCGGCCAAGAAGTATCCGCTCGTCGTCCTCGTTCACGGAGGCGTCCATTCCAACTTCATGTCCGGATCGGCAGGCAATTCCGCCCATATCGTTCGCGAACTGATCAAGCAAGGCTACGCGGTGATAGCGCCCGAGTATCGTGGTTCCACCGGATACGGTGCGGGCTATTGGCGCGCGATCGACTATGGCGGACGCGAGAACGACGACGTCTGGACCGCGCGCAATTGGATGCTCGAAGCCTACAACTTCATCGATCCGAAGCGTGTCGGCATCATCGGTTGGAGCCATGGCGGCATGATCTCGCTGATGAATATCTTCGATCATCCCGAAGGCTACGCGGTGGCGTACGCAGGCGTGCCGGTGAGCGATCTCGTCGCGCGGATGGGCTATAAGAACGACGGCTACCGCAAGCTGTTTTCCTCGAGTTATCACATCGGCAAGGATGCCAACGACGATGTCAAAGAGTATCTGAAGCGGTCTCCGGTGACGCATGTGGCGAAGCTGAAGACACCGCTGCTGATCCATACCGCGACAAACGATGAGGATGTGAACGTCCTCGAAGTGCAGCGGCTGATGTCCGCGCTGAAGGCGGAAGGCAAGCAGTTTGAATCGAAGGTGTATGAGAATCCGCCGGGCGGGCATCACTTCAATCGCATCGACACGAAACTCGCGCGCGATTCGCGTGCGGAAATCTATGAATTCTTGAAGAAGTACTTGAAGCCATGAAACCGCTTACGGTGCTGGCCGCTTTCGCCGTAACAACAGCCTGTGGCGTCGACATCGGGAGTGAGACATTCAGGGTCACTGAACTCTTCGCGCGAAACGCTGAGGCGCTTCAAGCGGCTGCGGATCTGGTTTTGAGTCAGAAGGGTGAGACCTGTGTTAGCACACGTTGGGCGACGGGGCGATCGTGTCGACGATTCGAAACAACGGTGGGCTTCGGCTCTTGTCGGTCGAACCTGCCCCGAAGCGTAAACAACTGGAGCGGCGCGCGAGTCTGTGCCGATGGTGGCGTTCTTTGGGGGAAGCTCGGCAATTCGTGGCCATGTTGCGGCTAGTCGCAACGGCCTCGGCTCGATGGCCAGCGCCATTACTGCATTCAAGCGACGCCTGCGGGCGAATTCTGCCAGGATGACATCAACCCTGGCGTGAATGAACTCTCGATCCATGGAAGCGCATTCCAACCAGCCGTATCCCACATCGAGAACGGTTCCACGCGTCGAGTTGACAGAGTACCAAATGCTTAAACTTGGTCCCCCGGGCGCAGGATCGATTGTTGCGGTCAACACCGATACCGCGACCACTTCGCCAACCCCGGTATGTGGTCGTCGCCGGGCTCGTTGAGCAGCGCTTCTGGTTTGGCCTTATCCCAAAAGAGCTTCGGGAATCGCGATTGCGGGACAACGCATGGATCTGATCTTGCAGGACGAGCCTGTCGCGTATTGCGTTCAGGCTTGCCGTAAGCCTGCTTGTGATATGCTCATGAAACCTACGTTGCTCTCGCATAGTAGTAGTTAAAAATCAAGGAGTTGGATTCCACGATGAGTCGAATCATATCCATCGCGATCTGTATCGGGATGTTGTTTTCCTCTGTCTTTGCCCAAACTCTCGGAGATGTCAGCGGAGAAGTCCGCGACCCCGCCGGAGCCTCGGTCGTTAACGCAACAGCCACATTAACCAACGCGGCGACAAACGCCACGCGTAGAACCGTCAGCAACGAATCGGGCGTCTATAACTTTCCGGCCTTGCAGCCTGGAACCTATACGCTCCGCGTCGAAGCTAAGGGATTCAAGGCCTACAATCGTCCTGGCGTCGAAGTTCAGGTGCAACAGAATTCCCGCATCGACGTCGAGCTGACTCTTGGACAAGTTTCCGAAACCGTTGAAGTCTCGGCGCAAGCTGTGCTGCTGCAGAACGAAAATGCCACCATCGGCACGGTCGTCGATCAGAAGCGCATTGTCGAACTTCCCATCAACGGCCGCAACTATCTCTCGCTCGCAGGCCTCGCTCCCAACGTCAGCGCCGGATTCCAGTCCGCCGGTCAAGCCGACGGACGTCAGGGCGGCGATCGCGCCAACCAGAACATCTCTGTCGGCGGTATGCGCAACCAGTTCAACCGCTTCACTTTGGACGGCGTGGAAAACACCGATCCGAACTTCAACACCTACGTGATCTTTCCGTCGGTGGAAGCGCTGCAGGAATTCAAAGTTCAATCCGGCGTTTATCCGGCCGAATTCGGCCGTGGTGCGACCCAGATCAACGTTTCCACCAAGGGCGGCGGGAATCAGTATCACGGCTCGCTATTCGAGTTTGTCCGCAACGACAAGATGGATGCCAAGAACTACGCATTCACAACCGCGCGTCCCCCCAAGGATCCGTTCAAGTGGAACCAGTACGGCTTCACCCTTGGCGGACCTGTCACCATTCCGAAACTGTTCAACGGACAGAATAAGCTGTTCTTCATGTCGAACTACGCGTGGTTTCGGCAACGGCGCACTATCCAGGGCCTGTTCAGCTTGCCCTCGGCCCAGATGCGTACTGGCGACTTCAGCCAGATCGCGGATGGCATCTTTGACCCGGCCACCCGCGCAGTGACCACCGAGAACGGTGTGAGCCTGACTAAGGCGCAGCCCTTTGCCGGCAATCGTATTCCAACCTCGCGTTTCGACGCCGTCTCGCAGAAGGTGCTTGGGTTCTATCCGACGCCGAACATTCCCTCCGCCGGACTGATCAACAACCATCAAATCTCCCTCGGACGCCCGATCAATAAGGATCAGTTCATTCAGCGTTTCGATTGGGTGGAATCGTCGAAGTCGAATTGGTTCGGACGCTACAGCCGCTCAGAAGAAAACCAGCTCAACGGCAATCTCTTCCAGAACGGTGAAAAGATTGTCACCAACGCCAGCCAATGGATGTTCTCGAACACGCGAGTCATCACCAACGCGTTGGTGAACGAATTCCGCTTCGGTTTGACCAAGTTTTACAACACCACCGGTCCCGAGTTGGCCTTCACCACCGACGTGGTTGGTTCGCTCGGCATCACCGGTCTGCCTTCGGGTCCTCCGGTGCAATGGGGCATCCCAAGTGTCGATTTCGCGGGTATTTATTCGGGACTCGGCAACAGTTCCGAAGGTCCGTACGAAAACGATAACCGCGCGATGCAGTTCATCAACAACATCTCATGGACCCGTGGCAAGCATAGCTTCAAGTTCGGCGGTGAGATTCGCAATGACCAGTACAATCAGGTCGGCAACCAGTTCGCCCGCGGCCAGTTCGGCTTCCAGCGTCTGGCTTCGAACAACTTCCGCGTGAACGCGAACAACACCGTCGGCCCGATTGGCGGCGATCCGTTCGCCGACTTCATGCTCGGCTATATCAATCAGTCTGAAGCCGCGGTCTCAATCGCGAAAGCCCAGTTCCGCGCGACGGGATTTGCGTTTTACATCGACGATACCTGGCGCGTCAGTTCGAAATTGACACTTTCTCTAGGCTTGCGTTATGAGAACTCACCGCCTTGGACGGATCAGACCGGAACTCTCTTCAATGCGGTCGTTCCGTTCGACATGCAGGGAACCGACTTCCGCAATGCGATTGTTCGCGATCAGAGCTTGCATCCGTTCTTCTTGCGTCAGGGTGCTGCCCGTCAGAACTGCTACGAGGGCATCAGCCTACGCTGGGTTGCGGGTTCGGAATTTCCGAACATCCCAATCCAGACCAAATGCGATGGCTCGCTCGGCGACAGCATCGTGAAGCGTGACAACAATGACTGGGCACCGCGTATCGGCGTCAGCTATCAGATGAACTCGAAGACGGTGATCCGCACGGGTGCCGGTATGTTCTATTCGCAAGATACAGGTAACCCGCGCTTCGACATGTCCCGCAATCTTGCAGGACGCCTGCGCGACAACGGCAACACGCTGAATCCGCAGTTGCGCTGGACGAACGCTCTGGCATCGATCGCCGGCGGCGTTGCGAACATCAGCCGCCCATATTCGTTCGCCAATCCGGTTGACCGCCGCACGCCGTATTCGATGCAGTACCTGCTAAATCTGCAGCGCGAATTGGGCAACAATCTCGTGTTCGAAACTGGTTACCTCGGCAACGTTTCGCACCGTCTTGAGACACTCCGTGCGGTGAACGAGACGCTTCCCGCGCCCCGTTCCACCGGCCTCAGCCTGGCCGCCCGTTCGCCATTCCCCGAGTTTGGACGCATCCAGCTTGTCGACAACGGCGGCAGCGGCAACTATCACTCGTGGGGCTCGAAGCTGACCAAGCGTTACTCCGCGGGTTTGACCGCGCTGCTCTCGTATACCTGGGCCAAGTCGATCGACAACGGTTCCGCGATCCGTAACCAGAATGGCGACACACTGTTCCCGCAGAACAGCTACTGCCGTGCTTGCGAACGCGCATTGTCGAGCTTCGACGTCCGCCATCGCTTCGTCACCAGCATCCTCTACGATCTCCCGATCGGCAAGGGGCGCGCCATGAACATCGACAATGGCTTTGCCAACGCCCTCATCGGTGGCTGGCAGTTGGGCAGCATCGTGACACTACAGAAGGGCTTTCCGTTCACGGTGACGCAATCCGGCGATCCGTCGAACACCGGTGGACAGTTCGACCGTCCCACCGCGACCGGTGCAGCGGCGATGATCGACGGCCGCAATACGAACCAGTGGTTGAATCCGGCTGCGTTCGTCTTCAACGCGGACGGAACCTTTGGCAACGTGGGACGCAACGTTGGTACCTCACCCGGTATCTTCGGTTGGGACTTCTCGGCGCTCAAGAACTTCCAGATGCCTTTCTCTGAAAAGCATCAGTTGCAGTTCCGCTTCGAGGGCTTCAACTTCCCGAACCATCCGAATTTCAACAATCCGGAATCGAACATCAACAGTGGTCCGCGTAGTGCTGTGACCGGCCTTGGTTCCAACTTTGGCGTCATCCGCGGCGTCCGTGGCAACATGCGCAACCTGCAGTTGGGCTTGCGTTACACGTTCTAAACACTCGTAGCAATCGAAGCAAGAGCGGCGTTGGGATCAAGTGTCCCACGCCGCTTTTGCGTTTGTGCCAACCTGCGATAAGATGGCAGGGATATGTCAAAGATTCTTTCCGGCGCCGAGTTCAAAGAGCAACTGCGCAGCGGTTCCCCCAAGATGGGGCTCTTTCTGAATGCCCACAGCCCGACGGTTGCCGAGCAGTTGGCTCACAGCGGTTACGATTGGCTTCTCGTCGACATCCAGCATGGCCCAATGGGATACGAAAAACTTTCCTCGATGCTCTGCGCGATCGCCAGCGGCGGCGTGCGCGTGCTGAACGACGACCTGGTCGAGGAGC
>CAZCPL010000039.1:10424-25949 GCA_964500255.1 uncultured Solibacteraceae bacterium
GGCATTCAACAGGCGCTCGACCTCGGTGCGGACGGCATCCTCGTTCCTTACATCAACACCGCGGAAGAGGCCCGTCAAGCCGTGAGCTGCGCGCTCTATCCGACCGTCGGCACCCGTTCGGTTTACTTTCCGCAGCGGAGCATGAACAAAGACGGTTTGCTCGGTTACGCGGGCAACTGGAACAAGAACGTCATTCTAGCCCTGCAGGTAGAAACGGCCGATTGCATCGTGAACATGAAGGAGATTGCGGCTGTCCCTGGCGTGGATATGCTCTTCCTAGGGCAGAACGATCTCTGCATGTCGATGGGGCTGTTTGAGAAGTACGAGTTCCCGGCGATGTACACGTCGCCTGAACTGCAGGCTGCGACGCAGACCCTGATCGACGAAGCGCGCAAGAACAACGTGATTCTCGGGCTGTTCCTCTTCGGAACCTCGCGCGTTGCGGAGTTTCTCGAAAAGGGCTTCCGCTTTATCAGTATCGGCAACGATCTGCACCATGTGTTGACGCAGGCGGGCGCTCACATGAAAGATCTGACGGAGATCCACAAGGACAAGGCCACTGGCTGGAGTGCTCGTCCGAGCGCTTTGCTCTAGGTCAAAAACACCTTCCAGATAGATGCCACCAGCGCATGGGTCACCATGCCGCTGCGAATGCTGCCGGTCTCTTGAAACGCTCTGCCGTAAAAGAGGCCGGCTGCGGTAGCCATTGCCATAAATTTCCAGTTGGGAAACTCGCGAAACGGTAGATGTACCATGCCGAACAGCAGCGAGGTCAACACCAACGCCATCCACGGATTACCTGCGAGTCTCTGTATGTGTTGCTGCAGGACTCCGCGAAAGAACAGTTCCTCACTCAACGCCACTACCCAAAGAATCCCCAGAAACGTCAGCAAAAACGCAGGAATCATCTTTGCGGGGTCGAAGGCGCGAAACGTGGTGAATCCCGTTGCGTAGGCTAGCGCGAATCCCAGCGGGATGAAACAAGCGAACTGCCGCAGTCCGACCGCCCAATCTCTGCGGGACGGCCAGAACCCGAAGCCCACGAGATCATGCTTGCGGATGCACAGCAACGCGAAGGCATACGTGCGGATCAGCATCAGTTGCCCGAGAATGTTCACCGTGGCTTTCGGCGCGAGTTGCGGATAGATGGTTTTAAAAGCGTCGCTCAACAAGATCCCCGCCGCTACGGCCAATAGCAGCAGATCGGTCTGCATCGGTAACTCGCGCCAGGGCGCGATGGCGTACCAGAAGGACAGAAATCCCGCGATTGCGGCGAGCAGTGCGAACGATTCCCAGGTGAAACAGCCCGCGCCGATGGAATAGATCAGATAAGGCGTCATCGCCGCGATCCACAAGCACGCGCCCTGTTCGATAGGGCTCCCGATCGATGCCAGCCTCTGGCGGAAATCGGCAACGCCCGGCATCGAGTACAGCGCGGCTTCTACCAACAACGCCACAATGGCCGCAGCGGCGATGCGAGAAGGTATATTCTGTTGAGACGAGTAGACGACGCCAGCGACACCGGCCACGATCCACAAAATGCATACTGTCCAAACGAAACTTCGCATCATGCTGGCAGCCTTTATCGTATCCTGCTATGCTGCGGATCCGCCTCCGGATCTCGTCAAGCGCGTTGCCGCCCGCGAGACGCTGACAGAGGCCGCGCGCAGCAAGTACATGTACAAGCAAAGCGTTCGGGTCGAAGATTTTCATTCCAATGGAATGAAGGCTGGAGAGTACGGAGAAGTCCGCGAGATCATCTTTCTTGAGGACGGCAAACGCAGCGAACGCGAAGTGAAGAAGCCCTGGAACCGGCTGGTACGCATCAAGCTGACTGCCGAAGATTTCCGTGATCTGCGCGAAGTACAGCCGATGCTGTTGACCAAAGATACGCTCTTCATCTACGAGACCAAATACAAGGGCGAAGAAGAGATGGATGGTGTCGATTGCTGGTTGCTTTCCGTGCGTCCTCGGCAGATTCTCGATGGACAGCGGCTCTTTGACGGTATGCTCTGGATCGACAGGCGCGACGATTCCATCGTGCGCAGCGAAGGTCAAGCGGTGCCGCAGATTCGCAGCACGAAGGACGAAAATCTGTTTCCGCACTTCACCACGATCCGGCGCAAGATCGACGGCCAGCACTGGTTTCCGGTAAAGACCTATGGAGACGACGAACTGCATTTTCGCACCGGCAGCCAAAGGATGCGAATCATGATCGAGTACTCGGATTACAAGCGATTCGGCAGCGAATCCACGATCCGGTTTGAAAGTGACAAGCCGTGAGACTATCGCTCGCAAACATCGAAGAGGCATCGCAGATTGTAGATCCAGTCTTTCTGCGTTCGCCGCAAATCGTATGGCAGAACTTTGCCGAGGGACTCGATCTACACCTGAAAATCGAGACCCTGAATCCGATCCGTTCGTTCAAGGGTCGCGGCGCGGATTACTTTGTCGCTAAGCTTCCATCCTCTACGCGGAGGCTCGTTGCTGGATCCGCGGGCAACTTTGGTCAAGGTCTGGCCTACGCCGCGCGACGCCACGGAATCCAGGTGGAAATCTTCGCGGCTGAATCTGCGAATCCGCGCAAGGTCGCAGCGATGCGGCGCTTCGGGGCTCGTGTGCATCTCGCCGGAGCAGATTTCGATGCCGCAAAGCTCGCGGGCAAAGCCTATGCGGCGCAGCACGGATTGTTCTTCGCCGAAGACGGCCGAGAGGCGGAATTCTCAGAAGGCGCAGGAACGATCGGCGTCGAACTTGCGCCCCTTGATCTCGATGTCCTATTGATCCCGCTTGGCAACGGCGCACTACTAGGAGGCGTCGCACGCTGGATGAAAGCCCATTCGCCGCGTACGCGAATCGTCGGTGTCTGCGCCGCCGCTGCGCCTTCGATGGAACAATCGTGGAGGCGAGGCACCGCGGTGGATACCGCGACAGCGAATACTATCGCCGATGGCATCGCTGTCCGCGTGCCGATTCCAGAGGCCGTTGCAGATGTTCGTGAACTGATGGACGACTGTCTGCTGATCGGCGACGCGCAGACAAAGCGAGCGATGAATCGGATCCAAAGCGAACTCGGCATCGCGGCCGAAGCATCGGGAGCCATCGGCGTGGCCGCCGCGCATTTGATTGCCGACAAAATGCGCGGCGGGCGCGTGGCCACGCTGATTTGCGGCGGAAACGTGTAACCCTCGCCAAAAAGCCCGGTATCCACGGGCATGAAACCCTTCCTCTTCCTTCTGGCGGTCTCGGTATCCGCCCAAGATAATTTCATTTGGCGAGGCAACGTCGCCCCGGGCAAGGCCGTTGAGATCAAAGGTGTCAACGGTGGCATCCATGCCGAACGTTCCATGACGGGCGCGATCGAAGTGACCGCCATCAAATCCGCTCGCCGGGACAACCCTTCGGATGTCCGCATTGAAGTGGTTCCGCACGACGGCGGTGTCACACTTTGCGCCGTGTATCCCGGCGAAGGAAATTCCTGCGGACCCGGCAAACAAGGCAAGATGAGTGTCAAGAACAACGACGTCAAGGTGGAATTTACGGTGAAGGTTCCGGCGGGCGTCCATCTCATTGCGCGCAGCGTGAACGGTGACATCGATGCCAAACAGTTGCAGGGCGACGTCAACGCGCATACAGTCAACGGCAAGGTTTCGGCAACGGCTTCCGGTGTTGTGGAAGGCCACACGGTGAACGGGGACATCGATGTTGCGATGGGAACCATGCCCGCAAAATCGCTGCAGTTCCACACCGTGAACGGCAGTATCAGTGTCGCGATGCCGCAAGGCGCTGGCGCAGAGATGGACGCGCATACGGTGAACGGCAAGATCGAGAGCGAGTTCCCCATGCAAGTGTCCGGAACTCTTTCACCGCGCCATGTAAAAGCGAAGCTAGGCAATGGCGGATCCGCGTTGAACCTGCACACCGTCAATGGCAGTATTCGGATCCATTCCGCCCGCTAAGTCCACCTAGTCCGACGAACCCTACGGCGGCAGTTGACAAGTCAATAATAGTTTACCTTGACCTTCTAGTTTAGATATGGCAAACTCCCGGATGAGGAGACCGCTCGTTCTATTCGACTGTTTTGCCTCACGTATGAAAGGAAATCACAGGAAGAAACCATCGGATTTGCGTTCGATAGTGTTGGCATGGCTATTCTTGCTTGGGTTTGCCATCGGCACCCCAACTGCGATGGCTCAGGAGTGCGGGGACACGTCAGGAGTTCTGGCTGTCCGTTACACATGCACCTGCTTCTGGCTGTACTGCGGAATATGGACTGATTGTTGTGCGACCGAATATTGCAGTTCGTGCCCCAACGGTGGAGGCGGTGGAATTGTCACATATTGTGTGTCGAATATCTACAGTTGCATGAACTGGACAAGCGGCTGCGACAGTGCGGACTGTACAACGTAAGAGAACGTGAAGCAAGAGGAAGGGAACACTCATGAAGAAAAGTATCAGCTACTTACTGGTTATTGTGGCGGGGCATCTACTTGCTATACAAGGAAGTATTATTACCACTATCCGAGCAGCGGTGGGGGAGAGAAAATCGTTCACCGCTCATGCGACAACAACCAGCACAAGCCCGGCTTCCACCGAATCAACGGTAAGAGAGCATACGGTCTTCGCTGTCAAGCCCAGTGGTTCTACGGCGATTCAACGAACACGGTATAGCGATGGCAAGACAGTTGTGCTTTCCGATCTCGTCGATTTATCCACTAAACAAAGCATTGGATTGATAACTCGACAAAGTCAATCACCACAACTCCGTTAACGACAGCGGAGGTGACACGCAGGGCGTTGGCTCCCCACCAGTCTTGTCAAGATGGAATGTTGGCTGGAGCGTCTCATGCTGTCGTAGACGGGGGGAAGATCTTGAATTATTCGGTTCTTCGCTTGTCTGAGGAGTTGCGTGATGCGAAGACAGGCACTGTGCGTCGTTTCGACACTTACGTCGCACCCGATCTGGATTGCTTTGTGCTCAAGAGGATTGGTACCACCACGACGCCTTCCGGTCAGTCTGCGACCACGACCACTGAGGTTTCCAATATAGTGATCGGTGAGCCCAACGCGGAGTTATTCACGGTTCCAGCGAACTATACTGAACGCTCACCGAGTGCTATCTTTGCAGAATCAGCTCGCACGGAAGGGATCGAATGTGTGGCATGCGCTTCGAAGCGTGCCAAGCAACTTGATGAGCAATACAATAAGAAGAGGGCCTCAAAACAACCGTAGGATATTCACATCCGGTATAGCGCCTAGTCTTATTTCGGAAACAACAGCATACGCATCGCGATCACGGCCAGCACTCCGCCGTAGAGGCGCTGTATGATCCCAGGCGGCAGCCCTAGCGCGATGCGCGCGCCAAAGTATCCACCGACAAACAATCCCGCTGCGATGAGGCCGGCGTACTTCAAATTGACGTGCCCGGCCTCGTGGTATTTCAGCGTGCTCAATAGGCCCACAGGTAGGATGAGCGCCGCCAAGCTTGTTCCTAACGCGTCCAGCTCTTTCATCTTGAACAGGATGATCAGTGCGGGCACGATGACGAGCCCTCCACCGATGCCGAACATCCCCGCGAGCACTCCGGCCGCGAGGCCAAGCGCGAGCAATCCAATGGTCATGATGCCTTCCTTGCCTTTTTCGCAGGCTGAACCAATACCTTGGGCATTCCGTGTAGCAGTGAATCGATCGCGGAATCGACGAGCGGTTGCAGTTCAGGACCCGTCGTCCGGCTGAGGCGTTGTGCGAGCCCAAGTTCCGCGATGCCGTGTACGCTTGCCCAGAGGATTTCACCGGCAGTATCCGCCGATTCCGCCCCGAGCGCGCCACAGGCTTCGATGAGCTGCGTGAGAACCATGAGTGCCTCGGTATACGCGGCAACATAGTCTTCGTAAGCGCGCCGGTCAAAGCTCGCATGAAACATCACAGCGAAGCGCGCCGGATTCTCGAAGGCAAAGTGCAGGTACATGCGAGCCGCAAGTTTGAGGCGCGTGGCCGGATCGGGACCTTCTGCCAACGCTTCCTTCACTCGCTCGTTGAGCTGATGGAATCCCTCGGTGGCCAATGCTGCGAAGACGTCCTCTTTTTTCTTGAAGTGGCGGTAGGGCGCATTGTGCGAGACTCCCGCGCGGCGAGCCACTTCGCGCAAAGTGAAGGCACCGAGTCCTGTCTCGCCAACGAGTTTTAGCGCGGCGCGACCGAGCACGGCTTTGAGGTTGCCGTGATGATATGGCTTTTCGGATTCCACAGGAACGATGGTAGCGCGGCTATGTTGACGCGGACAACATACTACAATCTCATTGAAATGATCAGGAACGAAAAGATCCCGCTGTGGTTCAAGCTTGCCTACACGGTCTTCTGCGCCGTTTTGATTCCCAACTATCTACGCGACTACGGCCCCACGAACTTTCTGTACTTCTGCGACGTTGCGCTGCTGACGACGCTGGTCGCGATCTGGATCGAAAGCGCGCTGCTGATTTCCGCGCCCGCCGTTGGGATTCTTTTGCCGCAGGTGCTGTGGGCTATTGATTTTCTCACCACCGCGGTTGGCATCCCATTGACCGGCATGACCGCCTACATGTTCAACGAGCGGCTTCCGCTTTTTACCCGCGGACTCTCATTTTTCCACTTCTGGCTGCCCTTCGCCCTCGCGTATCTGGTCTGGCGCGTAGGCTACGACAAGCGCGCCCTGCGATTGTGGACCGTGACCGCCTGGATCCTGCTGCCGGTCTGTTACTTCCTCATGCCAGCGCCACCACCGCCCGCAGCGAATCCGAATCTGCCGGTAAACATCAACTACGTGTACGGCATGAGCGATACCGCCGCGCAGACGTGGATGCCTCCCACGGCCTGGTTCCTGTTGCTGTTGTTTGGGCTGCCAGCACTGATCTTTTATCCGACACATCTGCTGCTGCATCGCTACGCGCCGAAGGCTTAAGAAGTGCGTGGTGTCCAGCCATAGGTCTGGTGGGTCCACTCGACAGATTCGCCGCGAACCCGCAGCACAGCAAAGCCCTCAGGATGCCCGAGTCGCGGACCCTTCCACCAATTGGCGCAGACGGCACCGGAAGTCAGAAACTGCACGCCCCGATGGACCACGGTTTCGCGGATATGCGTATGCCCTTGCAGCACGGCTTTCAAGTTGTAAGGTTGAAAGGCCTCCAAGACCTCCACTGAGTTCTTGATGAGATAGGTATCGGCGGTCTTCCAGGGATCCGGCACAATCTGCAACGCGGCCGATGCGAGTGGGATGTGTGTGACCGCAATGATCGGCGTGCGAGGTGCGAGCCCGGCGAGATCGCGCTTGAGCCACTGCAATTGTTCGGCGTCGATGCCTCCGGTGAAATTGCGGTTCGCCACCATCACCGAATCGAGCAGCACAAAGTGCCAACCCCGATGATCGAAGGAACGGTAGCGGCGGCCGAAGCGCTCTTCGAACCAGCCTTTGCCAAAGTCCGGATCATCCACCGTGGAACCGCTGCTGGCCTGCATGCCCACGACATCGTGATTGCCGATGACGGCGTGGACAGGCATTGCGAGACGTTTGTGGACGTCCATGTAGAGGCGGTATAACTCACGGGCGCGGACTTTGGGCTTGAGGTCGGCGTCCATTACCAGATCGCCGCCCGCGATGGCAAACGCCGGTTTCAAGCGGTTGATGTGCTCGAAGCACAGCCGCGTTCCTTCTACCGCGCCCAATTCCGGTTGCAGGTGCGTATCGGTAAAGTGGACGAAGTCAAAACGGACCTTCGACGTCGTGGCACTTGCGATTGCAGAGCCTGCACCAATGGCTGAGAAGAGAGCACGCCGAGTGAGCATACCTACAGGCTAGCGCTCCATTGGGTCCGCCGCCGTTACCCGGAGGCGCTGGTTGCGGTGCGAGGACACAGAGTCCGTTTGCGCAAGGCGCGTCGTCCAAGCCTGACGCAAAACGATCGGGCTCGGGCCCGGGGGGAACCATGGATGTCCAAATTACCAGTTGTCCTGGATCCACGGACGAGAAGAAGCCCACCAGCGGATTCTGCCAAACGAAATTGTACTGAGGAATCGAGACAAGGGTTTCACTCCCACAGTGTATATGGCACCTGATACAACCAGGAATGCCCAGTACTTACTGCCACTACCAGGACTCGTTATGATAGTTCTCGAATGAATCGTCGCACCCTGCTGGCCCTCGGAACGCAATTTCCCCTGCTGGCGCAGAAATCCCCCCGTTTTCTGGGCATCACGGTGATGCCTGAGTACATTCAGAGTGAGACGGTTGAGGGAGTACTGCGCAATCTCATTACTCGTGCGAGAGTGACGGCGGTGACCACGTCACCTTACGTCATGCAGCCCGCCACCGATCCCAAGCGGGGATCGCGCGAACCACCGATCGACGGCGGGGCAGGGAAGGTACGGCTGCTCGATCGATCGCTCTGGGGCAAGCGTGAACTGATGGTAGAAACCGCGCCGAGCTTCGAGCACGACTTGCGCCTGTTCAAAGGGCTACGCTATCAGCCATCGCCGCCCACCGCCCTGACGCGATCTCATGGCGGGTTGTTGCGTGAGTTTGTCACTGCGTCCAGGGCTCGCGGGTTGCAGACGTACTTTCAGGTGCAGGCCGCGATTCCGCCGGGATATCGTGTGCAGTTTGGGGGTCCTTCAACCGAAGACAAACCCCTGTTGCCGGATGGGCGCGTGCCTCCGCAGCGCCTCGCCAACAACGGCAGCCTGGCAAGTGCGGAAATCCGCAAGTACACGGCTGCACTGATTCGCGACATGTTCCGTGTGTATCCCGAATTGGATGGAATCCGCATCGACTGGCCCGAGTATCCGCCCTACTATCTTGACGACTGCTTTCTCGATTTCAATCCGCAAGCGCAATCCGCAGCTGCGCGTTTGGGATTCGATTTTTCGCGGATGAAAGAAGCCGCCAAGCGCCTCTATGGCGACTTGCACGGCAAGCTGACCAACGACGGCGTGAAGGCTTGGCTGGGTCGCGACGGTGGCCGTGTCGACCTCGCGTCGTTGTTTCTCGAACGCCCCGGCATTCTTGAGTTTCTGCGATTCAAGGCAGCGCTGGTTGAAGACTATCTGCGCGAGATCCGAGCCGCCGTGCCCAAAGGCAAAGAACTCATCGCCCACGCGTTTCCTCCGCCGTTTTCCCTCGCGTCTGGATTCGACTTCGGCGGCGCTTCTAGAATCTGCGATGGCATCGCGATGAAGTTGTACACGATGCACTGGCCGATGATGCTGTCGTTCTATGCCGAGCAACTGGTCAAAGCGAATCCGCAGGTGGATGAGTCGCTGATCGTGCGCGCCGTAGCGCGTTGGATGGATATCGCCGACGACGATGAGAATCGCTTCCGCACGCTCGCAGATTGCCACTATCCGGAACCGGACGAGCCGCATCCCTCTGGCGCGGGATCGCAGGCTCGCAAGGTGGCCTTCGCGCGGCGGCGGTCATCGAAGATCTTTGTGGTGGCGCATGGCTACGGCCCTTTGGCCGACTATCGCGAACGGTTGGAAACGGCGTGGCGCGCATCCGGCGGACGCGTCTGGATCAATCGCTATGGCTATCTATCGGATTCCAAGCTGGAAGCCACCGGGGCTGTGACAGAATAGAACACGTTATGAAACGTTATGGCATGGTGCTTCGCGTCCGTCCGGAACACGAAGCGGAGTATCGCAGATATCACGACGCCGTCTGGCCCGAAGTGCTCGATGTGATTCGGCAGTGCAACGTCCACAACTACACGATCTTCTTGCGCGCGGGCGTGCTTTTCGGCTACTACGAATACGTCGGCACCGATTGGGCCGCAGACATGGCGAAGATGGCCACCTTTCCCAAGATGCGCGAGTGGTGGGACATCATGGAACCGATGCAAGATCCGATGCCCGATCACAAGCCCGGCGAGTGGTGGTCGTTTATGGAAGAGGTTTTTCACACCGAATGACACGACGCGATCTGTTGTTCGGCGCGGTGACCGCATGCCTTGCCACAGCTGCTCAGGGCAAGCGCCCCAACGTGATTCTGGTCATCACGGATGACCAGGGCTTTGGCGATCTTTCCCTGCACGGCAACCCCGATCTTTCCACCCCGAATCTCGACCGCGTGGGCACTGAGGGGATCCGCTTCGACCAGTTTCATGTCAATCCGGTCTGTTCGCCTACGCGTTCGAGTCTGATGACCGGCCGCTATTACTATCGCACCGGCGTCGTCGATACCTATCTCGGCCGCTCGATGATGTGGAACGACGAAGTCACGCTCGCCGAAGTCTTGCGTGGCGCGGGCTATCGCACGGGGCTCTTTGGCAAGTGGCACCTCGGCGATCATCGTCCCTTGCGTCCGCAGGATCAAGGCTTCGAGGAGACGCTCTCGCATCATGGCGGCGGCATCGGGCAGCCTTCCGATCCCCCCGGTGGCGATCACTACTTCGACGCGACGCTCTATCGCAACGGCGAGAAGTTCAAGAGCAAAGGCTACTGCACCGATGTGTTCTTCGACGGTGCGATGGACTTCGCCACCAAGCATCGGGACAAGCCGTTCTTCGCCTACATCGCGACCAATGCGCCGCACGATCCGCTTGAGGTTGACCCGCGCTACACCGTGGGATTCGAGAAGTTCGACGCTGCCACGGCCAAAACCTATGGCATGATCCGAAACCTCGATGAGAACATGGGTCGACTTATCGCCAAGCTGGAAGAACTGAAGATCGAGCGCGACACGATCCTGATTTTCATGACGGACAACGGGCCGCAGCGCAAGCGCTACAACGCGGGGATGCGCGGCATCAAAGGCACGGTTTATGAGGGCGGCATCCGGGTGCCGTTCTTTGTGCGCTGGCCCGCGAAGATCGCTGCGGGCGGTGTGGATCGGCATCTGGCCGCGCACATCGATATCTTGCCGACGCTCGCCGAGGCCTGTGGCGCAAAGCTCCCTGCCAAGGTGAAGCTGGACGGACGGAGTCTGATGCCGCTGATCAATGGCGCGCAGATCAGGCAAGAGAAGAATTGGCATGACCGGACCTTGTTCTTCCAGTGGCATCGCGGGGATCGCGGACGACTGTTCGATAGCTGTGCCGCGCGCAATCAGCGTTACAAACTGGTGAACGGCGTCGAACTCTACGATCTGGAAACCGATCCGGCGGAATCGAAGGACATCGCCTCGGCCAATCCGGCGATCGTGGCGAAGATGCGCGGCGAATACGAAACCTGGTTCCGGGATGTATCGGCGACGAGAGATTTTGCGCCTCCCAAGATCTATTTGGGAGATCCGCTAGAGCCTGCGGTGCTCTTGACGCGCCAGGACTGGCGGGGCGAGAAAGCCTCCTGGAACGCGGACGGCCTCGGACATTGGGAAGTGGATGTTCGCGCGGCTGGGCGTTACGAAGCGCGTCTGCTGTTTGCTCCTGCCAAGGGGTTGTCAACGGCGCGGGCGAGCTTGGGCGGTTCCACGGCAAGCGTTGCCGTTGCCGCCGGCGCGTCAGAAGCGACAGTGCAATTCGCGACCGTGAGAAAGGGGCTTTCGCGTTTGGAGGCCCACCTGGAAACGAAGTTGGAACCGATGTCAGACAGCGGCACTGCCGTGCGCGGAATGCAATACGTGGAAGTCCGCAAATTATGAGCATCCCTACGCGCTCGTGCGATCTCCTATAATTGACGATAAGGGAATTGTCGTAACTCAATGGTGCGTGGCAGTCAAGATCGGAAGCTCGAAATCCTGCACTCGATTGTGAAGTCTTACATCGAGACCGGGGAACCGATTGCCTCGCGCAGTATCGCGAAGGACAGGCTCGATCATTTGAGCCCCGCATCGATTCGCAATGTGATGGCGGATCTTGCCGACGAAGGATTCCTCGATCAACCCCACACTTCCGCTGGCCGGGTGCCGACAGCGAAAGCATTCGAAAGCTACGTGCAGAGTTTGGATGCGCGTCGTTTGTCGTTTGCCGAGATGCAGCGCATGCGTTCCGGTCTGAACAACGCGCCGACTTTGGAATCGTTTGTGGAACGGTCTTCGCAACTGCTGATGCAGATGACTCGCAGCGTAGGCATCGCGGCCGCGATCCCGGTGACGGAACAGACCCTCGATCATTTGGAACTGGTTCCGCTCGACCCGAATCGTGTGTTGATGGTTGTGGTGACCCGCAATCGTATGATGCGCAACCGTGTGATCTTCTTGCGGCAAAAGATCTCGCGCGAAGAGCTCGGTTCCATCTGCAACTACATCAATATCGAGTTTACCGGTTGGACGCTGCGTTCGATGCGCATGGAACTGCATCGCCGCCTTGCCGAAGAGCGAGCCCAGTACGATGAGATTCTTGGCAAGCTCACTGAGCTTTACGCTGAGGGGCTTCTGGACTTGGGCTTTTCCGCGGAAGTCCACTTGGAAGGCACCAGCAATCTCATCGGCATCGATCTCGATTTGACACGGGATTGTATGCGAGACCTGTTTCTGGCGCTCGAAGAGAAACAGCGTATGTTAGAACTGCTGGAGCGGTTTCTTGAAGTTGGTCCCGGGGAATTGGGCGTGCAATTTGGTTTAGGCGAGATTCATCCCAGCATGGCGGGTCTGGCCGTGATTGGCTTGAAGGTTATGTTGCCGGGTGGCGTCTCGGCCAAGATGGCCGTGCTCGGGCCAATGCGTATGAACTATGAGCGTGTGATCTCTGCCGTCCATCAAGTGGGCGAAGCGGCCTCCACTCTTTAGAGTTAGTGATTCGTGCCCCGTCTGGTATCCTAGTGTTTCACCCCCAAATTTCATATGGACACTCCGGAAGTCAAAACAGAAGTGGCCTCTGACCCTGTAGTCGAAATAATGGAGCCAGCCACGGCCTCATCCGATTTGCAGCAGGCAATGGACCAGCTTCGAGGCGAACGCGATGAGCTGAAAGACTTGGTGCAGCGCAGCCGGGCAGAGTTCGACAATTACCGCCGTCGAGTGGAGCGGGAAAAGGCGGAAATGGTGGACCACGGAGCGGCGGACGCCGTACGCCAAGTGCTGGCCGTCGTCGACGACTTTGACCGCGCGGTCAAGGTCCCGACACAAGACAAGGAATACGCACGCGGCATCGAGATGATCCATCAGCGGTTTTCGGAAACCCTAAAGAAGCTGGGATTAACGCCGATTGACACAGAAGGACAGACCTTCGATCCGAACTTGCATTATGCCGTCGAGATGTCTCCCACAGACGAGGCTGCCGACCAAACGATCCTGGCCGAGTACCAGAAAGGCTTCTACTTCAAGGGCAAACTGCTCCGTCCGGCGATGGTTAAAGTCGCGGTGAAGAAGTAAAGACGTGAGATGCTGAAATGAGCGTGGCGAAACGCGATTATTACGAAGTTCTGGGTGTCTCACGAGATGCCGACGATCAGACGTTGAAAAGCGCCTATCGCAAAATGGCATTGCAGTTCCATCCGGATCGCAATCCTGGTAACAAGCCGGCTGAAGAGAAATTCAAAGAAGCCAACGAAGCCTATAGCGTTTTGAGCGATGGGCAGAAGCGGGCGGGTTACGATCGTTTTGGTCATGCCGGCGTCAGTGGCCCCGGTGGCGGCGGCAGTCCCTTCGATGGCGGCGGTGCGCCTCCCGACCTGGAAGACCTTTTTAGCGCGTTTGGTCTGGGCGACATTTTTGGCGGTGGCGGCGGTGCGAAACGCAGGACCCGTACGCAGCGTGGTGACGATGTTCGCTTCGATCTCGAAATCAGTTTTGAAGAAGCGATGCGCGGTATTTCCGCGGACATCCAGGTTCCCCGTTTGGAATCCTGCGTTCGCTGCAAAGGGCAAGGCGCGGAACCAGAAGACGGTCTCACTACCTGTCCGATCTGCAAAGGCCGCGGCGAAGTAGTTTTCCAGCAGAGCTTTCTTTCAGTACGTCGGACTTGCACCCAGTGCAACGGTCGCGGGCAGATCATCCGTCGCCCCTGTAAGGATTGCAAGGGCGAAGGCTACAACCGGTCTGACCGCAAGCTGAAGATCAACATCCCTGCCGGTGTGGACAATGGCACGCGTCTGCGCTTACAGAACGAAGGCCAACCAGGTGCCAACGGTGGGCCTCCGGGCGATCTGTATGTCGTTCTGAAGGTCAAGGATCATGCGATCTACGAGCGCCAGGAAAACGATATGCACTGCAAGGTGCCGATCAATCTCGCGCAGGCTGCGTTGGGTACCCAGGTCGATCTATTGACCTTCGATGGACTCCAGTCGCTGAAGATTCCCGAAGGGACTCAGAACAACGCGATCCTCCGCCTGAAGGGACTCGGCGTGCCGTTCCTCAACGCTGGGGGCCGTGGCGATCTCTATGTGCACATCGAAGTGCGGATTCCGACCAAGCTGACACGCGAACAGCGCAGACTGATCGAGCAGTTACGCGATACGTTGCCGACGGAAAACGAGCCGGAATCGAAGGGGCTGTTCGACAAGGTCAAGGATATTTTCGGGTAGCTCTCATGCAAGATTACGTAGAGAAACGCGATGGTGGCTATTATTTACGGGAGTCCCGCGTGGCCCTCGACAGTGTTGTCCTCGCATTTCAAAGAGGTACCGCGCCAGAGAGCATCCTCCGCTCGGTTCCTTGGTAAAGGTCTAAGGAGCCTTGACCTTTGACCTGGAAAATCAGGTCGGTGTGGATGAGGATCTTCGAGAGCTAGAACGGCTTGGGGATGACTTGCGGTCTTCGCAGCCGGATGCCCTGGCGGAGCGAATTCGATTCGCGCGGGAGAGCGCTCAATCTCCGGCGTGAAGATTCGGTTCCCTGCCGACGCCAACCTCGATCGGGACATCGTTCTCGGACTTTGGTTTGGCGTCGTGAACCGCTGGTGGATTTCGAATTACCTCAGCAATTCATTCCGGACGGAACCCCAGACCCCATCGTTCTTGCCATTGCAGCCCAACGGAACGCGGTGTTGCTGCCGCACGATGTTCGTACAAGCCTCGGCACTTTGGCGAATTCCTCTCGACTTCCGCTTCGCCTGGGCTTATTTCGGTGCCACACAGGACAACCATTGCCGTCGCGATCGACGAGTTGCTCATGATCTGGATGGTGTCCGACCGGCAGGATTGGCTGAACCAATTCCGACGCCTCCCGCTCCGATGCTTACCGCCCCGAACCAATCGAAATTTTGTTCGCCTCAAGCGTACGCCCTAGCGTGCGATCCAAAGACACCCGTGCACGAACATAAGACGTCAGGGCCGATATCTCCGAGGCCTGTGCGGTCGAGAGGTCCCGTCGCTGCCGGATCACGTCATACGGCCTCGATGCGCCGTATTCCAGCTTCTTCTGCTCGGCATCGAGCAACTGCTTCTGCAGTCCACGATTCCTGATCGCGAATTCATACCTCACCCGCGCCTGACGCAAAGCTGCCAACGCACTGGCGACGTCCACTTCAATCTGCTGCACATGTTTGGCGTAGTTCAACTCGCTCTGACGCAGCGACAACTGGTCGATCGCCTGATCGGCGCGTGCCTGCCGGTTGTGGATCGGCGCACTCGCGAACACGCCAATCCGACGGGTCTGAAAATCGCCGGTGAACACTTGAG
>CAZCPL010000039.1:25959-31170 GCA_964500255.1 uncultured Solibacteraceae bacterium
CACTTGAGCGAGAGCCGTGCCGGTTCCACCCACAAACGCCGGATCCGGCCTTGCGGACGCTCGTCCCGGCCTTCCCGCCAAGCCTGCCTGGCTGATCGCTCCGAATGCCTGGATATTGGGTAACAAACCGCTCACGGTGCCAATCGAAGAGATTTCGGTTGTCTGCAAGCCGACCTTCTCGGAGATCAGGTCCAAGCGCTTCGACTGCGCTTCTTTCACCAGGTCCTCAAGTTCCGGCAACTCGTCTTTCTCCGGGATCGACAACTTATCGATCGGCAGAATGCGGGCGGCAAGCAGTGCGCGATCGGCGAGTCCATTGCGGCTGATCAGGTTCTTCAAGCGCAGTTCCTGTTGTTCCAAGGTGGTCGATGCGTTGATCACCGCCTGCTTGGTGGTGACGACTTCATTTTCCGCGGCGATCTGATCGGGCAGTGCGGATGCGCCGAGCTCGATCTGGCGCTTCACATTGGCGAGCAGCGTATCGGCGGTCTCGGCCGCATAGGCCTTGGCTTTTTCGTCTTCGATTGCCGCGGCGAGTGTGTAGTACAGATCCAGAACCTGATTGACGACCTCGATCACACGCGATTGAAAGGTCAGATCGGCGGTGTTGCGGTTGATCTTCGAGATCGTGATTTGGCGGGCGTTGACGCGCTTGCCAAAGCCGCTGCCCAGCGCGTGCTGGAAGCTGAACTGCAGATTCGGTGCGACCGTCGGATTGAGGATGTTGGTCGGCGAATTCTCTTTGAGGTAGTTTTGTGAAAAACGAACTGTCGCCGTGCCGCCGGTGAGGAAGCCCTGCTGAATCGAACCCGAATGGTTGCGCGTATCGTTGACCAGGACGTTTGTCGCGGATTGCGTCACGTTCGCTTGCGGCGTGCTCGTATGTCCAAAGGTCGAAGTTTCCTGAAATGCCGCATCGAGGTTCTGCGTGACTGGGCCGATCTGTGTGATCGACGCGTTGCCGCCCCCCTGACCTGCTCCTTGTCCACCGCCACCGGCGACGCCCGCGGACGTTTGGCTACCGGCCACGCCCTGTCCGGCAGCGACCTGTCCGGCTTGGGCAGCCGCACTGGGAACGCCGGGCAATGCGCCGCCAGCCTCGGCACGCTGTAAGCGCCAATCGGCTGTGATCGGCCCGTAGCGTGCTTCTTCGATATCGATATTGTTTTCGAGCGCGAGCAAAATCGCATCCTGGGCAGTGAGATGCAATTGCCCCGCGGGTGTGATCAGATCCGCAATGCGCTGCGAATTACTCATCCGGATCGCTGGGGTCCGCACCGGCAGATAGGGACGCTTGAAGATGGATGCGCCGGGCCGTGCCGGTGCAATGGGTGCAATGGTTTGGGCGTCCACCGCAAGCGAAACCGACAACAACAGGCTGGCCACGGTGCGCATTATTGCAAGCCTCCGCCAACGCTGATTCTGGCCGGCAGCGTATCCGGCAAAGACTTGGACTTCGAAACTTTGCCCTGCAGAGCCTCGGTGATCGAGACGTTGTTGACATCGAGCGTCACGCCAAGCGCTTGCTCAAAGGAGATGTGCGCGTGCGTGTAGTTCGCCATCGCCTGGGTTTCGGTGCTGCGGGCGTTGGCGAGATCGCGTTGATCCTGCACCACCTGAAACGGCGTCGCTGCGCCAAACTCGTATTTGCGGCGATCCGCATCGAGCGTCTGTTCCTGCAAAATGCGCGATTTCACGGCCGCCTCATAGCGGGCGCGCGCCTGGCGCAATCCGATGACGGCATTGTGGATGTCGAGCCGCACTTGGCTTTCGTTTTTCTTGAGGTCGAGTTCGTTCTGACGCAGTTCCAACATGCTGGTGGCGAAATCCGACTGCGCGGCGCGATTGCGCAGCGGGACATTCAGCGAGAATCCAGCCGAGTAGTTCGGATAGTTGCGGCGCGCCAACTGTGCGAGCAGGTTGCCGTAGCCTCCGGAAAGAAACACCAGCCCAGGATTCGTCGC
Source organism: uncultured Solibacteraceae bacterium (assembly GCA_964500255.1). GTDB lineage: Bacteria > Acidobacteriota > Terriglobia > Bryobacterales > Bryobacteraceae > F-183. The sequence continues at coordinate 27,924 of CAZCPL010000039.1, forward strand.
GCCAAGAGAAGAGAGCTCGCCGGTGAGTCCATTGTTGGTGAGGTTGGTGAACGCTTGCAGGGTCGGCTTCAACGAACTCTTGATGCCCTTGAGGTTAATGTTGTTGCTCTCAATGTTGATGCGGGCCTGTTCGATTTCCACGCGCTTTTCCAGCGCTTCGGAAACCATATCTTCCACGGGCCGCGCTTCATCCTTCTCTGGAATGAGGAACTTGTCGAGCGGAACCAGATGCAGCGCGGCGAGCCCGGCGGAGGCGACACCACTGCGGCTGAGCGCGTTCTTCAACACCATTTCCTGCTGCATGTAGTTGGTTTCGGCGATGACCAAGTCCTGCTGGGCCGCGTAAAGCTGGCTTTCGGCACGGGTGGTTTCGATCTCTGCGACGGACCCCAGGTCGACACGGCGCTTCGTCTCGCTGAGCAATTGCTGCGCGGTGTCGACGGCCTTGCGGCGAGCGGTCACGTCTTCGGCGAAGGCCACAAAATCCCAATAGAGGTTCAGCACGGCGGTAATGGTGGCAATGAGCTGCCGCTTGAACTGCAGTTCGCTGACCTTGAGGTTATTGTTTTGCACGCGAATGTTACGGCCGTTGACAGCGCGTCCAAAGCCCTGCAGCAGGTTCTGGGTCAATTGCAGGCCGAACGATCCACTAGTGAAAGGATTCAAGGCGAAGAACTGCGAGTTTACCTTGATGCGTGTGCTCGAGTAGCTGAGCGAGGCGCTGAGTCCGAAATCGAAGTTCTGGTTGTAGCTGGTTTGAAAAGTGCGCGAGTCCTGTACAAATGCGGTGGTGCCGGTCAACACCGTGTTCGACTGCGGCGTTGTCGCGTGCTGAAAGTTTGCGAGAGCGGTGAGGGTAGGGTCGAACGATTGGATACCGGGACCTAACTGTGTGACAATGCCACCGCCGGATCCAACGCCGCCACCTCCGGTCGCGAGATTGGAACCGGATGTGCTTACGCCCTGCAGGCTGACCGATTGCGGTCCCGCAGCGACAGGGAGGCCGACACTTCTCAGTGCGCCGCCCGCCTGGGCGCGGCGCAGAACCTCTTGGGCAAGCAGCGGACCATATCGCTGAATCTCGATATCGATATTGTTCTCAATGGCGAGCGCCACGACATCCTGCGAGGATACATAAAGGTTGCCGGCGCGCAGCAAAGTCTCGATTCTGCTCGAGTTCGCAAGGCGTATGGGCGCGACCGAGCGCGCGCGGTAAGGGCGTGTGATCCAGTCCAGTTTTTTGGCGGCCGGGTTCACCGCCAACGGGGCGGGCTCGACACGCAAAGTGTTCTGCGCAAGCAGGATCGTTGGGGCAAAAGCTGCCAGGATGAGAACGGAGAAGGTTTGGAATCGAGACATGTCGCTCTAAAGACGGAAAAAACGGACCAAAATGACAGATGCCAGCGGAGACACCGCAGGTGGATGTTTTCCGATAATAGTAAGGACGAGATCTGTCGCCGCCCGGTTCATCCAAAGTAACATGTGGCTTCATTTTGGCAGGCCACTTGCTTAGAACGAGGGCAAGGATAACGGAGTGCCGCAAGCCCAGACACAGCAGTTCGGTCCGGTGGATTACCGGGATGAAGACGCCATCGAGTTTCCCTTTGGGCTGCCGGCGTTCGAGGAGGAACATCGTTTTCTCGCCATCGAGCGCCCGCAGACCAAGCCCTTGGTGTATCTGCAGAGTCTGGGCCGTGCGGACCTCTGTTTCATTGCTCTTCCTCTGTTGGTAGTTGATCCTACGTACAAACTCGCCGTCAGCGCCGAGGATCTGCGGATTCTCGGGCTGACGGATTTTTTGGAACAAGGGACCCAACCGGAGATCGGCAAGGATTTGGAGGCGCTGGCGATCATGTCGGTGACCAATTCCCGTCCCACTGCCAATTTGTTGGCTCCGGTACTCGTCAGAAAGTCGTCACTCGTAAGAACAGGTCTGCAAGCGATTCGAGGGGACAATCGCTACTCTCATGAGCAATCGTGGGGGGGACGGGTCTGATGTTGGTGATCAGAAGGCGTGTCGGCGAGTCCTTCCGCATTGGTGAGGATATCGAGATCCAGATCTTGGAGTCGACCGGTGGACAAGTGAAAATCGGCATCCGCGCACCGCGCGACGTCTCTGTATTGAGGACCGAGGTCTGGGTGACCGCCAACCAGAATAAGATGGCGGCAAGCGTAGCGGTGGCCGAATCGCTTACCGATACGATCGTCCGACAATTTTTCGTCTCTACCCCCAATTCTTCCTCAAGCTCCGACTGACTACCCCGATAAGGGGGAGTGTAAGCGTTATCCGGGTCGCAAATCGCGAGGCTGGAAAAACGCGAACTACCGGGAAAGGATTCCCGGTTCGAGCGCTCTCAGCCTTGGCTTAGGTGCCAGGAGAGATCGCTCCCGCGTTGCGCAGACCGCGTAACGATGAGTTCAATTCAAGGAGAGAATTGTGGGCTTCCAAATCAATACCAACGTTACCTCGCTCCAGGCGCAGGAATACCTTCGGGTGAACAGTGAATTTCAGAGGAGTACGATCAATCGCGTGACCTCGGGTCTGCGCATCGTTTCCTCGGGAGACGACGCCGCTGGCCTCGCAATCGCGAATGGACTGCGTTCGGATCAGGCTGTGCTGAACCAGGGCGTACGAAATGCCAATGACGGACTGAGCCAGTTGCAGATCGTCGACGGTGGAATCAACAACATTTCGAAGTTGTTGGATCGTGCGCGTTCGCTTGCGACGCAATCCGCCTCGGGAACCTTCACAGGTGACCGATCGGTGCTGAACAGCGAATTCCAGAGCGTGTTGGGCGAAATTGACCGTCAGGCGCAGGTCATCGGCCTCGACCAGAACGGCGCGTTCGCGCGGAACCTGAGCGTGTTTATCGGCGGCGGTAAGGCGAACAACGGTACGACTGCTATTTCCAATGGCAGCGTGGGTGTGGACCTTTCCAATTCGACGGTGGACGCGAAGAGCCTTGGGTTGAAGGGCGTGCAGTCGACGGGTGTGGCCAATACCGACATCGGCACGGGTTCGGCGGCGACATCGGTGGCGCAGGTAGTTGCGAACTCGACCAACACGAGTTCGCTGACGCAGCAGGGCTTCACGGAATTCTTTGTGAATGGTCCCGGCTTCGCGGGTGGCAGCAAAGTGAAGCTGAACGTCAATCTCGCAGGTGTTTCCGACACCGGAACGCTGGTGACGGCGATCAGCAACGCCATTACCGCGTCCGGCTCGGCGGGCACCCAGGCTGCGACTGCG
>CAZCPL010000040.1:0-14678 GCA_964500255.1 uncultured Solibacteraceae bacterium
ACTTTGACGCGCGGGTCGAGGGCGGAACCGTGACTACCTACATTTCCGCCCTCGACCCGCGCGTCAAAGTCGCCGCCCCCGCCTGTTACATGAACTCGTTCCGGCTTGTGTTCACCGGTCCCGTAGGCGATTCCGAACAGAGTCCGGTCAACTTCATTGGCGCTGGACTCGATGAGACCGATTACGTTGAACTCTTCGCCCCCAAGCCGTGGTTGATTGGCAACACCGAACTCGACTTCTTTACACCCGCGGGGGCGCGGATTGTTTACGAAGAAGCCCGCCGCTGGTATTCGATCTTCGGCGCCGAGGATAAGGTGAAATGGGTCGTCGGACCCGGCGGCCACGGAACGCCAACGAAAGTCCGCGAGGCAATTTATGAGTGGATGCTGAAGTGGCTCAATGTCGAGGGGTCGGCAAAAGACGAAGAAGTACAGATGTTCCCCGATCACGAGTTGTGGGCCATGCCTAAGGGCCAGGTTTCGGGTCAATCGCGGGAGATCTACGAGATCCTGCGCGAAGGACTCGATGCGCGCAAGAAGACCGGCGATGTGGTGGGTTATCTGAAAAACCTCGTGGCCGCCCAGGAGGACAGCCCCAATCCCATCGTGCGCTATATGGGTCCGGAACAGCCCGAAAAGGTGACGCTTGTGGTGCAGACCCAGACAGAACCTTCGGCGCGGTTCAAGGAACTGGCCGCGTCCGGAGCGGCTGCGTACATGGTTCCTCGCGGCTTGCCGATGCCTACCAACTCGCAGTTGTCGGGTGACTGGATCACCAATACCCGGGCTTGGCTGATTGGGCGGAACTTGCCCGCCATGCGGATTCGCGACATCCTGCAGGCGGTGGATTCGTTGGCAAAGAGGGGCGCAAAAGAGATCACAGTGGAAGCCGGCGAGATTCCCGGCGTGTGGGCGCTTGCCGCTGCCACGATCGATCCCAGGATCACGGCCCTCAAGCTCGAACGCACACCGCACAGCATTCGGCTGGCATTTCAGTCTCCCGTCCACCGACATCTGCACGATGTCGTGATGCCGGGGTTTGCGCTGGTTGGAGATCTGCCCGATTTGGCGGCGATTGTGACGCAATCGGGACGGAAACTCGAATGGAAGGATCCCACCGACTGGATGCGCAATGTGGTGCCCGTCAAGGGGAAATTCTATCGTTTTTCCACCTTTGGACACTAAGGTCCTTCTAGTACTACCGTACGTGTAAAATGAGAGGTCTGAGGGGATTCTTTACGCAAAATGAGTGTGCTAAGATCCAAGCAGTCGTATGGAAACCTACCAAGAAGCAATCCCGGATATCGAACGCTACATTCGCAATCACGATCAGGAGTTGGAATGCTACAGGCCTCAATATGACGCTACGCGACGCAATCTTGAGCGCTTCCATGCCATCCATCCTGGTCAGACCAAAGTGTTGGAAATCGGGGTTGGAACCGGTTGGCTTCCTGTCCTTTTCCGCCTGGACAGTGTGGAGTGTGACGGCCTCGAAATCAGTTGGCAACTGAGAGAATACGCGGAGGCGCAGGCTGCGGCGGTAGGTCTGAAGACATCCGGTGTCCGCTTGGGCAACATTGAAACTGACGATATCGGCGAAAACACCTACGACATTATCGTCGCGAACTCTGTCTTCGAACATGTGGAATACTGGCGTCCGGCACTGGAAAAAGTCTACCGTGCGCTACGCCCCGGTGGCTTATTCCAGTTCTCGTCCACCAACAAGTTCAGCTTCATCTCGGGCGAACACTGGTTCCCGCTTTACGGCTGGCTTCCCGACCAAGCCCGTTACAAACTCCGCCAGATGTTCGATGGACCGGAGATCATGAAGCTGGGCATCGACTTCAATCAATTCCGCTATCCCGTACTCGATGCAGCCTTCAAGAAAATAGGATACAGCAAGGTCTACGATCGGACCGACATGAAAGATCCGACCGAGTTCACCGGCACGAAGAAGATGATTCTATCCGCTTCGAAGAACATTGGCATTATACGCTCGCTGGTTCGCACCTTTGACCCGGCAACTGTCGTGACCTGCGTAAAATAAGACGCTACCAACGAAACGGGGCTGACCCTTGCGGATCCGCCCCGTTCCCTATTTCGTTGAGGATGAGTTAGCTCTTGACCATCTTGATGGACTTGATCATGACGGTATCGCCAGTCAGCTTGCCGTTGATCATCACCTTGTGTCCGAGGTGGCTCATCACCTTGTCTTTGGACGCGGCATCGATCTTCAACACCTTGTCACCGACGACGAACACAGGGGCTTGGCCACCCTTGACGCAGCCTTCCACGCACTTGATGGATTTCTCCGAGGCGTCCGCATGGGCCATGCCACACTTGGCGTCAGAAATCGTTCCGGTCCACTTTTCCGCCATCGCGCTCATCGTGAACAGCGCCGCGGTCACTGCGATCATTCCAAATCTCTTCATTCGAATCTCCTTGATATTACTATCCCGTGCGCTCTCACTATAACACTACGAGAGCGACCTCGGATTCGGATGACCTTCAAGGCACTTCGGATGCGAATATCTCGTTGCTACACTGGAGTGTCGAGCATCCTATTGGATATGCCATCCGACAAACCAAAAGTCTGCGCCGTGAGCTACCTGAACACGGTTCCGCTCGTGTGGGGCATGATGCATGGTCCGCAGAAGTCGTTGGTGAAACTGGACTTTGCCCTTCCCTCGGAATGCGCCCGCCAGTTGGCGAGCGGCGAGGCGGATATCGGCATCGTTCCCGTCGGGGCCTTGCTCGATACACAACATGGGCGGGATGGTGACTACGGGATCTTTCGTGGCGCTGGCATCGCCTGCCGCGGAGCTGTACGCAGCATCCTATTGATTTCAAAGGTTCCATTCCGCAAAATCCGGACCCTGGCCACCGACGCGGGATCGCGCAGTTCGGTGCTGCTCTGCCGGATCATCCTCGCAAGGAAGTATGCTTGCGAACCCGAATGCGTCTCGGTCACAGCCGATCTGGAAGCAATGCTGGAATCGTCGGACGCCTGCCTGATCATCGGCGATCCGGCCTTACGTATGGATCCCGTAGAGCTGCGGGCCTCCGGATATCAGGTCGCTGACCTCGGCGAGGAGTGGATGGAGTTGACCGGACTTCCCATGGTCTTCGCCGTCTGGGCCGGAGCGAAACATCTGGTGAGCGCCGACTTCGAAGCCGCCTTCATCGACTCATACCGTTTTGGGCGTGAGCACATCGAAGACATCGTCCGCAGTGAGCATGAGGCACGCGGTGTCACCATGCAAGCGGCCCGCGAGTACTTTGATCGTTACATCGTCTTTGAACTGGGCGACAACGAATACGCCGGGATGCGCCGCTATTTGGAATTCGCCTCGGAACTTCTCGGAAAGCAACAGACTCTGGTTACAGTAGGAAGCAAACAATCGATATGATGACCCGCGAACAGGCGATCGACGCCTTCAACAGTACCGACCTGATCGGCCTTGGAATGGAGGCGGACCGCATCCGCCGCAAGCACCATCCGGAAAACGTCGTCAGCTACATCATCGACCGGAACATCAACTACACGAACGTCTGCACCGAATACTGCAGCTTTTGTGCGTTCTATCGTCCATCGGGCCATAAAGAAGGCTATATCCTGCCGAAGGATGTGATCTTCGCCAAGATCAAGGAAACGATGGAACTCGGCGGAACCGGCATTCTCATGCAGGGCGGCCTGCATCCCGATCTCAAGATTGAATGGTACGAAGATCTGCTGCGCTCCATCAAAGAGAAGTTCAACATCTGGATCCACGCGTTTTCGTCACCCGAAATTCTGCACTTCGCCCAAGTGAGCGGTATCTCGGTTCGCGAGACGCTGATTCGCTTGCAGGCTGCGGGTCTCGATTCCCTGCCCGGCGGAGGCGCGGAAATTCTCGACGACGATGTACGTCATCGCATTGCGCGGTTGAAGTGTGGCGTCGACGAGTGGATGGATGTCCACCGCACCGCGCATTCGATCGGAATGCGGTCGACGGCAACGATGATGTTCGGCACTGGCGAGACAATCGAGCAGCGGATGAACCATTTCGATCTGATCCGGAATCTGCAGGAAGAGACCGGCGGCTTCACGGCGTTTATCCCGTGGTTCTTTCAGCGCGAACTGACCTCTTTGGGACGCTTCGTGAAAGAAGAAGCCACTGCGGTCGAGTATCTGAAGATGCTGGCTTTGTCACGCGTCTACCTGGAAAACTTCGTAAACATCCAGACGTCATGGGTGACGCCAGGATTGAAGACCTGCCAGATCGGGCTGCGCTTCGGCGGCAACGACGTTGGCAGTATCATGATCGAAGAGAACGTAGTCTCGGCCGCAGGTACTCATCACCAGGCGACCGAGGAGCAACTCCGCCGCCTGATTCGCGATGCCGGCTTCGTTCCTAAACAACGGGATACGCTTTACCGGACCTACTTCCTAAACTAGCCTTATTCGATCACAAAGGTTCGAGTGACGAGGGCCTTGAGTACAGCAGTGGACTTGGGATGCCGGTCGAGATACGGCCAACCTGAACCGAGAACATCGGCTATTTGATTATTCAGGCCGACGAGCATCCAGGTTGTCTGGGGAGCATAAGTGCCGGAACCGTCCATCTTGCTGACCCAACCGTCCTGGACGCCTCCGCGCTTCTTTTGCGCCATCTTGATCGCGAAAGTAAGCGGATCGTTCGCCGCACCTGTGTAGGCGGCGCCCGGCACAACCAATGCATATACCGGCTTTTCTTCGGGATCCGCCGGCGTTTTGGTGTTGGTCGCCTTGCAGGCAAACGCCAGTTGCACAAGATGCACATCCTCGATCTTGTTGGCCGATCCCAGACCTACATTGGCCTCGACATTCCAGTAGAACCGGCCTTGGTTCATCATGATACCTTTTGCCATACTCACCCCCAACTCTACAAGCGAAAAAACTCAAGGAAGTATTTCATAGATCTGCTCCGTAGCTAGCTACATCTAGATAGCTAGGCATGGCAAAAGGAAAGAACGACCTCCTACAAGGGACACTCACGCTTCTGGTTTTGAAGACCCTTTGCAGGGGACCCGTGCACGGCTATGGCATCACCGCCCACATCCAGCGCGTTTCCAGCGATCAGTTGCGGGTGGAAGAGGGATCGCTCTACCCCGCCTTGCATCGTATGGAACAAGAAGGCTGGATCTCATCCGAGTGGGGACTCACGGACACCAACCGCAGAGCCCGCTTCTATTCTTTGACTGCGACCGGACGCCAGCAGCTAGAACAAGAAGAGCAAAGCTGGGCACGCCTCATCCACAGCGTCGCCAGCGTCCTGCAGGAGGCTTAACCATGGGATTGTGGAGCCGCCTGCAAGGCACATTCAAACGGCGCGAAGTGGAAGCGCGCCTCGATGCTGAACTTCAATTTCACATGGACATGCACACTGACGAGTTGATCGCTCAGGGCCATCCAGAAGCCGAAGCCCGCGCCATGGCGCGCTGTCAACTGGGCAACGCAGCCAAACTGCGCGAGGAAGCGAGAGAGGTCGACATGCTGTTGTGGATCGAAAACTGGGGTCGGGATTTTAAGCAATCCGTGCGCAGCCTACGCAAGCGTCCGGTGTTTACACTGACCTCGATCGCCTCGCTGGCCGTAGGCATCGGCGCGGTAACATCGCTTTTCTCGGTGGTCGACGCCGTGGTCTGGAAACCGGTGGCTTTGCCCCGAGCCGAAGAGCTAGTCTTTGTCGATGAGTACAAAAAAGGCCAGAAGACAGGCAGCAACGGCCCACGAATGCGCGACTGGCAAACTCTTTCGAGCTTCTCTTCGGCAACCGGATACTATGGCGACTCCGTCGTGTGGAAAGGTCCGAATGGCGCGGAAAGTATCCGAACGGTGCGCATCTATTCCGGAGGTACGGCCACATTCCAGCTTAGCCCCATTGTAGGGCGCAATTTTCGCGCGGATGAGGAAGCCGGCGAACATGCTGTGCTGCTCAGTGAGGCGTTTTGGCGCAAGCGATTCAACGCCGATCCTGCCGTGACCAACCAGACAATTCAACTCAACGGTCAACCGTACGGCATCGTCGGAGTGCTGCCGGCATCCGTAACGATTTCGCATGAGGTCGAACTCTGGCTTCCGGCCGAGCGAACGCTCCAACTCGGCAATCGCAAGTCCGGATACCTCGGGGTGGTCGGCCGTTTGAAACCAGGCGTGACTCGTGAACAGGCACAGGCCGAAGCCAATATCCTCACGGCTCGAATGCAGAAGGAGAATCGCGATTCGGATGAAGGCCTACAAGCCGCACTGATCGGCGTCAGTGACGAACTTTCGCGGGACGCCAGAACGCCTTTGCTGCTGTTGTTCGGCGTCGTCTCGTGTGTGTTGCTGATGATCGCTGTCAACTTGTCCGCACTGCTGCTGGCTCGCGCAGGTGAGCGGGAACGCGAATCCGCTCTGCGTACGGCCCTGGGAGCCACCACAGGCAGCCTGATCCGGCTCTATCTCGCCGAAACATTGCTACTGGCGTTTGTGGGAACAGCAATCGGACTGCTACTCGCGCTCTCTGGAGTGGACTTGCTCAAGACGATTCTGCCCGGTGGCATCGCGCGCCTCGATCAGGCCCGAGTCGATTGGCGGGTTCTGGGCTGCGGAATTTCACTCGCCTTTGCAGTATCCTTTGTCGCTGGGCTGATCCCATCCTGGATGGCCGCGCGCGGAACCTCGCTCAAAGACGACGGTCGCACCACGGCCTCACGCCAAGGCATGTGGCTACGCAACGGCTTCGTAGTTGCGGAAATCGCGCTAGGGTTGCTGCTCGTGACCACTGCCGTCCGCATGGCGGAAACGTTTGCAGAAGTCAGTCAAAGAACCAGAGCCCTGGAGACATCTCAAAAGATCGCTGTAACGGTGCCTTATTCCTGGACCACGCCCGACGAGCGTGTCAGTGCCTTCAACAAGGCAGCCATGGAACGCTTCTCTGCATTGCCCGGAACCACGCAGGTTGGCATGATTGATCGCCTGCCCCTTGGCGGTGGCACACAAAGCGGAGAGGTTGAGATCAGCGGCATCAACCCGACGGGATCCATGAACTGCGGCAAACGATCCGCCAGCAGTTCGTATTTCGCCACGATGGGTATCCCACTGCTGCGCGGCCGCCTCTTTGAAGATCGCGCGAAACGCAATGAGATCGTGGTGAACGAGTCATTCGTCCGCAAGTTTCTCAATGGCACCGATCCCATTGGACGTAAGGTCCAGTTCGCACGCAACAAAGGCTCGCTGGAGATCGTCGGCGTGGTCGGAAACATCCGGCAAGAAGCCTCGCAGCAGGAAGCCAATCCTGAGCTGTTCCTCTATTTCGAAGACGGCTTCTGGCCGATCTCGAACTTTGTGATTCGCAGCACAACGCCGTTGAGCGTTCTCGGACCAATGATCCGTCAAGAAGTGGGCAACCTCGATTCCATGGTTGTGATCGACCGTCTTTCCAGTTTGGATGAAGCGCTGGGCGAGGCCACGTCGGCACCCCGCATCCGTTCGTATTTGGTGGGAAGCTTTGCGCTGTTGGCCCTCGTGCTCGCGGCCATCGGCATCCACGGACTAATCGCCGCGGACGTTGCACGGCGCTGGAAAGAGTTCGGGATCCGGCTGGCATTGGGCGGATCGGTACCGGCGCTGCGCACGATGCTGCTCAAGCGAGCGGCTTGGCTGCTGAGCATCGGCAGCGTGCTGGGAATCGCAGCGGTCGTTGGAACCTCGAAGCTGCTGGAATCGGCAGTGGAAGGGCTTCAACCAGCACGCGTGGCGACTGGCCTGATCGTTGCACTGTTGATCTTGTTGGCGGCACTGGCGGCGATCTGGTGGCCGCTACGTAGACTTGCAGGCGTGGATCCGGCGTCGGCCTTGCGCCACGAGTAGCTCTTTAGCGCGGAATCTCGAATGTAAGGCTGGCCCAGAAGCTTTCCCAGTCCGCGGCCTTCGGTTCCGCGCAGCGTTCCATCACGATCGCGTGCAAGCGATGCGGTCCTATGGCCTTGACTGGAATCACAATCCGACCCTGGCGATCCGTCCGCCCGATGTTTTCCATGACACTCCTGCCACCTTCGAGCCAAGCGGATTCCACAGCGACGTCAATCGCCGGCTTGCCGCGAAAGAGAACCTGCACTGGTAACCTTGCGCCCGGCTTCACTGAATACGGATCCACTTCGGGAATGATCTCGATCGTGAGTCCGGTTCTCTCTTTGAAGAATCCGTCGGACTTTTCCACGCGGATTAACGACTTTACGTATTTGCTGTAGCGCTCACGCCCCGCCTTGTCGGTTTCGCCGTTCTGTTCACGCCATTGCACCGCGTTGGTCAGATTCTCGTGTTCGAGGTAGGACTTGAATTTCGCGGCATCGAGTTCGATGAAGTTCGGAATCGTCGAAGAGGTGAGAATCGCCAAGCCAGCGCCCTTTGTGAGCACGCTGGCTGTGGTCTGCTCGGCCTCAGGTGTGATCTTTTCGAACTCAGAAGTGCCTGACTTCGACAACAAGCGAGTATTGCGCAAGCGGTCAGGACGCGTCGACGTCGAGCCTTTCGGAAAGGCGTCGCCATTCTGATAGACCACCCGCAGCGGCACGCCCGGTGCAACCACGAACTTGTCGGGCATCAGGTAGAGATCGTGTCCGCTGGCGAGGTGGGCAGCAGTCACGACGATGGCGGCAATGCGATGAATATTCATGTTTTTCACTCTCTAGAACTGCAGTTTCAGACCAAGTTGTATCGACCGCGGTCCGCCGGTTTGGAACAGCGGATTCTGTCCGCCGAGGCCAGAACTCAGAATCTGTGTCGAGCGTCCAAAGTTGGCGCTGGTCATCACTCCGGTTGGATTCGCGAAGTTCGGCATGTTGAAGATGTTGAATGCATCGGTGCGGAAATCAAGGCCAAAACGCTCGCTGAGACGGAAGTGACGGCGGATCGAAAGGTCGGTCTGCGCGAGCCCGAATCCCCGCAGCGCGCCACGGCCCAGCGATCCTTGGCGGCCCTCTGCGAGAGGCGCTGCGGCATTGAACGCGGCGGGATTGAATCGGTGGCTACCAGGAAACGTGTTGCCTTCGATGTAAAGCGGTGTGCCCGCGACATAATCCGGGCGCGAGACATTGGTGAGTCCAAGGCCAAGCGTGTCACGACCGGTCACCACAGTCACCGGCGAGGCGGTACGCAAGCGCACCACCGAATCGAAAGCGAAGCCACCCAACAAGGCGCGTGCCGCACGGTTGGATGTCCAAACGGGAATCTCGTAGCTCGCCGAGCCCGTGAAGGCATGACGAATATCGAAGGAAGACGGTCCGCGATCGTTGTCCGGGCTCACCCTTTGGGCGGGCGACTGCAGGTTGGTGATGGACTCATCGGACGCCGTGTCGAGCGACTTCGACCATGTGTACGAAAGCAGCGCCTGCAGGCCCCGGGTCAATTGGCGCTTCAACTGCATCTGCAACGAATTGTAGTCGGCGTATCCTTCGTTGTTTACGACATCGACGCGTGTGAAGGTAGGATTCCGCAGCGTTTGCGCACGCAGACTCTCTACTCGTGCCAGCTTCCGCGACGCTGAGCCGACGTAGGAAACCGAAAGCGAGTTCGCATTCGCGAAAGGCTGCTCCACCGCGAAACTATACTGCATGGTCAGCGGTAGCCGGTATCCTTCGGCGTAGGCGAACAAGCGCGGAAACGGAGGATTCGCGTTGACTGGCCCCGCCTGTCCGTTCAATTGTGCACCGCCGATGGGCACGTTGGCGAAATCGAGGCTGCGCGAGTACGGATAGTTTCCAGGGCTGAACGCAGTACCCGTGAAGGCGGAACCGAGATCGTAGAAGAGCCCGAAGCCCGCACGGACAACGGTTCCGCGGCCTACGAACGGCTGATAGGCGATACCAAAGCGCGGAGCGAAGTTGTTGTAAGTGGTGTCGTAGAGTTTGGATCCCCGAGGGGCGAGCACGGCAGACTGAGGATTGCGCAAGCCGAGTAATGTGAGCGGCAAGTTGCCGTTGGCTTCCGATGGCGCGGGATTGATTTCCCAACGCAGCCCGTAGGTCAAAGTGGTTCGTCCGCTCAAGCGCCACGCATCCTGTGCAAAGGCGGAAACGTTGTCGTAACGCGGTTCCAGAAACGTTTCTACTTGCCGGATCTGCGCAGTGGGGGCGATACCGGCGATGAGTTGAGTGATGGTGGGGATGGTCAGCGTTTTGGTGTATAAGCGTCCGCCGATCGATGGGGAAAGGCGGCGGTAGTCAAAGCCGGACTTGAGGCTGTGCGCACCTTTGGTCCATGTTGCCGTATCCACGATGTTGAGCTGAGTTTGCGTATTGGCGCTGAAGGTTCCGGGGCTGAGGGTGTTTTCATCGTTGCCACCGATCGTCAGGTAGAAGAGTGAGGTGGAAGGATTGGCGAAAGTCGGCAACACCAGATCTGTGGAAAGGATCTTCGCGCCGCCAAAAGTATCCTGGCGGTAAATCTGCGCGGCAAACGAGCGGCTCCAATTGAAGCGGAGATCGTTGCTGAAGGTCGGCGACAGCACCATCGTGGTTCCGGCGGTGAAGGTCTTGTTGTTGCCCGGCAGCATGGCGACGAAACTCGGCGTGGCGAATCGCCCGCGCTCTTCGCTCTGTGACGGCGCATGGTTGTAACGTCCAAAGATATTGAAGCGCGATGAAAACGTATGATCGATGCGGAAGCTGGTGGCGTTGAGCCTCGAAGGATTCGAGAATCCGGCGACGTAAGGCGTCTCGTCGGGGGCGTCAGCAAGGGGCGCGGCGATGGGAAGGGGATAGGCTTCGAGCAGACTCTTCAGCAAACCCGTGGAGCGCTCGCGCGCCGCCACCGTGGGAACTCGCGAGGGAACTGAGATCGCTGGCTGGATGAGCCGCAAGCCCTCATAGGAAGCGAAGAAGAAGGTCTTGTTCCGGAAAACGGGTCCACCGGCGGTGAATCCGAAATCGTTCTGCCGCAGCGAAGGGCGCTTGATGCGATTGGCGTTGGCGAACCAGTTGTTGGCGTCGAACTTGTCGTTGCGGAGATACTCGAAGAGCGCACCATGCAGTGCGTTGGTTCCAGATCGCGTCACGATCGCGACTTGCGCACCGGGTTGGCGTCCGAACTCCGGCGCATAAGTGGAAGTCTGTATTGTGAACTCCTGCACGGCATCGACAGAAGCGAGAGAGCTGGTTCCACCTTGGATACTGAACGCGGGCACCGCTCCACCCGCGCCTTCATAAGGTGTGGTGGCATTGGGAAGCCCAAAGTTGGCTCCCACTCCATCCACCGTGAAGTAGTTCGTGGCGGTGCGTTGTCCGTTCACGGAGAACTGTCCCTGATCGACGATGCTGGCGGATGTCATCACGACGCCCGGCGAGAGATTGATCAGCGTTTGAAAGCTACGCCCGTTCAACGGCTGGTTCTCGATGAACTGGCGTCCCACCACCGTGGCGACAGCCGGTGACTCACTGACGAGCGGGGCTTCGCTGTTGATCGTGACCGTGTCCTCTTTTTGGGAGACGGTCAAGATCAGGCGAATGGACCGCTGATCGTTGGCAGCAAGCACGATGGCCTCCGCACGAGCTTTCGCAAAGCCCTTTCGATCGACTTGCAACTCGTAGGTGCTGGGCGCGAGTTGGGCGAAAACGAAGAATCCAGAAGCGTCGGAGATCGTCTTCCGCGAGAGTCCGCGGGCGCTATCGGTGAGCGTTATGTGCGCGCCCGGCACGGCGGCGGACTGCGGATCGAGAATCGTGCCGAAAAGGGCGGCTGTCGAAGATTGGGCTTGCAAAGCCTGGTCCAAGAAAAGGAGTAGCGCGACGAGAGAGAGTTTCATGGGGTAGCAAGTCACTGAAATAAGTACTACGAAGTGCTTGCGAGATTGGATTTCGCTTTCAACAATGGTCGATGGGCGAATTCGCTCTAGAAGCCCTGGAACTTGACCGCTTCAGCTCCGATCTGGATGTCACACTACTTTCCGACGCAGGCTCCGTGGAACGAAACGTATTGCGCGATTCGAAACCGCAAGTCTGGCAAGTCATACGAATGAACTTCGTTGCAGGCTTCGTCAGGAAGTATGCGGCGGTGAAAGACGGCAAACTGTTCGAAGCGGGATTGGAAGTCGCCGAACTCAAGCCATTTGAGATCTTCCTGGCTCAATCCTGAGAAACGGCTTTCACGCTCGAGAACTCGTAGCGCGAGGTCCAATTCTCTTCCCGCCCCGGATCGATACTGAGCGAGATGTAGTCCTCAGGCGACAGCACGGTCTTGATCGACCAGTACAGGATCTTCGACAAAGGCTTGTCTCCCGTGATTCGCACAGCAGCACCGGTCTTGCGATTCACCACACGAAACTCATGGTCGGAAGCCTTGGCCGGATCGAATCCCGTCACTTCACTCATCACCGTCTCGCGGTCGCCGATCGGCCGCGCGTAACTCAATTCATTTCCTTGAATCCTGCCCGGCTCCGCCAACGCACGCGGAGTCTTCGGCGCGAAGTTGAACCCCACCGTGAAATCAGGACCAATCGGCTGCCCATCCATCACCATGAAGTTATGATTGTAGACATCGGTCTCGATCCGCTTCTTGCCCGTGTTCTTTAGCGAATGTTCGATCAC
This sequence comes from uncultured Solibacteraceae bacterium, assembly GCA_964500255.1. Lineage (GTDB taxonomy): Bacteria > Acidobacteriota > Terriglobia > Bryobacterales > Bryobacteraceae > F-183. Next base: position 12,588 of record CAZCPL010000040.1, read on the forward strand.
CATTTCGGCCTTGCCCGGAACCAGCCGAACGGTCTTCAAATAGCGATACGCATAGCCCGATGAAGAATCGCGCAACACATGCGCAAACGTCACCGAGTCTTTCTTCACCGAAGTCTTCCATTTGCCTGGATCCACAATGTCGTAAGTGAAGAAGCGCTGAAACGCCGCCTCTTGCGGCTTGCGCAGTGTGCCCACCCCAATCCGGATGAACGTCGAACCAACCGCCGCATCCTTGTATCCAAGCGCGCCAGAAGGGCTGAAGAACTCTTCCACAGGGCCGGTGATGGCATCGTGCAGCTTCGGATCGTACTTCGCAAACCAGACGCCGAAGTACGAATGTCCAGCAGCTTCAAGACTCGCGACCACGCCGCTCCAGTCGAAGCGTGTTCCGCGGTAGTAGCCGTCTTTGGCATCGGGCAGATAGAGCTTGGCTCGAACCTTGCCGTTGTCGATCTGTGCCGATGGAGGTTCCGCAGCCTGAACCGTGGCGAGCACTGCGAGTGAGAGAACGAAAAAGCGAATCACCGCCTAACAGCTTATCGCGTGCGGCGGTGATTCGCTGCTTGAGTTAGAACTCTACACGGACGGCCTATTGAATCCATCGCGCACTGTTCGTGCGGTTTGGAGGAACGAAGCTGGCATTCAAGGTTCCGACCGTATTCGGATTCGTGATGTTCAAATTCGCCTGTGTTGGGTTCGCGTAGTTCACGTAGTTCAGGAAATTGTCGCCGGACCCAATGTCGTCGCACCACCCCATGACTGCGAACCGGCGCTGTCTGAAATTACCAGCGGCAAGCCAGAAAACGCGGTCGCGATGCCTGAAACGAACCAACCGCTGACAAGCCGGTCGAAACCGTGTCCGAGGTTGATGCGATGCCCCTTGCCCATTGGCAGTTCGTAGACCCAGTTCAGATTCATCACGTGCGTGCGATCGAAGACCGACGCACTACGCTCGTATCCAGGAAAGAAACTGTTGTGATAGAAACCCGCGTTGTTCTGGTTCAACAGTCCATTGTCGGTGGCACGTGACAACGTATAGTTCGCGTTGATCGTGAGTCCTTTCGTGGGGCGCTTCGACGCACTGATCAGCAAGCCGTTGTAATCGGTGGTGCCGATGTAGGTACGCATAAATTCCACCTGCGATTGATCGTTGTTGTACGGCTGCAGTCCCAACGACCGGCGATAGTTGCCCATGTTCAAGAAGAGATTGCTGACGTTGCCGTTGGCGAACTGGCTGCCCTCTCAACTGGTTCTCGAAGAACGGCTGATTCGCGACGTTGGGAAACGGAGTGCCGGATCGAAGCGAAGCGCGAACCGGGTCGTAAGCCTGCGGGAACGTTTGCCCCGAAGCCGAATTCCTAAACATGTAAGGGGACTGCGTGAGATTGATTGCGTGGGGTAGTTTGCGAGCGAACCGGCCCACATAGGCGGCGTCGATGATCCAGCCGCCGGGCAGTTCGCGCTAAAAGCTCAGATCGATATTGTGGCTGCGGCCAAGTACGCTGTTCGGATCCACCTGGAACGACAACGTCTCAGCAAAGTTCTGCGGAACGACGGGGATGCCAGTCGGGCCGACAACGGGCAGCAGAATCGTTCCGTCGACTCCAACACGATAAGCGGACAAGGCTGGATTCGAAGAGCTCGCATCGCAACCCACGCCCGCGGTCGTCGCATTGCACTTGGGACCGTTGACGCTGACATTCTGCCCAAATCCCACACCCAGCATCGGAATCAGCACGTTCTGCACCATGTTCGAACGATCGAAGATCAAGCCATAGCCGCCGCGGATGACCGACTTGCGATTCCCCATCAGCTTATTGTTGGGGTTCCAGGCGAACGAAGCGCGCGGCGAGAAGCCTCCACGGGCGGTGCTGAAACGGGCCGTTTCGCATCGTTCACCGGCACCCATCCGAAGGTAGGATTGTAGACGTTACCAGCCTGCGCTGCCGAGAGCTTGGGTTGCAGATACGAGATCGGATCCACGGCCTGTCCAGTCGCGGTGTCGATCTGAATGGTCTGGCGGCCCTGTGAATCGTTCGGCGCAGTCTGCCAGCCTTAGGCGAAACCGAAGTTGAGCGTGAGGTCTTTGCG
>CAZCPL010000040.1:14688-30911 GCA_964500255.1 uncultured Solibacteraceae bacterium
ACGTTATCCACGATGCCCAGTGTCGTTGCGTAGAAACGGCCCCAATTCGTCAGATCGCTCGAACGGAGGCAGTTGGTCGTGATGGAGGCGCTGCAGGTCTGTGGAGCATTCGAGGCGGGGATGTTCGAGAAGGCACCTTGATCGACATTGGCAACCAGCGACGTAAGAGAACCAACCACCTTATCGGCGCGGTCATGACGATACCAAATCGGGCGGACCTGGAATCCAAAACCGAGGTTGTGTTTTCCCTTGGTGTACGTCACGTCGTCGTCGAACTGATAGCTGCGGCTGTAGCTTGCCTGATAACGTGCGCACTGCGTATCCATATCGATCGGTGAATCGAGAAAAGCCGTTGTTCCGCCGCCGAGTAGCAGTGCGATGTTGCCAGCGGAGGTGTTCGTGCCCGTGATGTTCAACAGACTGGCCGCGACACTGGGGGCCGTCGCTTGGTTGGGGGACACGTCGCGCACAAATCCAAAGCGGAACGCATTGATCAACGTCGGGCGAATCTGATACGTCAAAGTGCCAGTCAGCAACGTACCGCGCTGCGGTGTCGTAATCACCGAAACCTGATCTTTCAACGAAATATCGTCCGCACCAGTGGCGATGCGGCGGAAATATGTGTAGCTGCTGTTGAAGAAAAGCTTGTCGGTGAAGTTGTGATCGAAGCGGCCCACTAGCGATCCTGCACCGGAGTCGGGATGTTCGCGAGATAGCTCAACGTGTTGAGTCCATCACCACCGCTATTGAGGTTGCTGGCTGGCATCAGAGCCAACTGCGCGCGGCTCGACGGGCTCTGGCCGATGCCGCGGGGGTCGCAGAGCTGATCGCCCGTCGATCCGCAGGCACGGGATGTTTTGAGGTCGTAGCTATTGATGTTTCCAGCTGCGTCGCGGAACCGCAGGATTCCGGCCTTGAAGCTGTCGGTGGGCACGGTGCGAGTCACCTGTTGAACCTGTTCAAAATCGCGAGCCTCATAGTTGGTGAAGAGAACGTCTTGTTCTTGATGAGCGCACCGCCCCAACGTCCGCCGTAGCGTTTGTCGTCGATATTGGGCTTCTTGCTTCTGGACGCGTTGTTATCCCAGGTATTGGAATTGAATCTCGAATTCTGAAAGAAACCGTAACCCGACCCATGCATCGTATTTGCTCCGCGGCGTCCTAACAGCGGCATCTGCCCGCCCGAAGCTCGAGTCAATCCTGCATTGGGATTCGAAACCGAGACGCGAAACTCTTCCATCGAATCCTGCGGCGTGGGAATGGACATACCCACAGCAGTCACCACAGCCGTGATATCCACACCGTCAACGGTGACGGTGTTCTGATCGTCGAGAGCGCCGGTGGAGCGGCTCTGGATAACATTGCCAACGGGAACCACACCCGGCTGCAGGTTCATCAATTCCGTGACGCTGCGCTGCAGGGCAGGCAATCGCATGATGAGATCTTTGCTGATCGTGTTGCCGATCTGCGCATCGCTGGTTTGCAGTTGCGCCGTTGCCGCCGCAGACACTACCACGGTTTGGTTCTCGGTTCCCACTTCAAGCTTGACCTCCATACCTGACGATTTGTTCACTTCGATCTGAACATTGGGAATCGTGGTGGTGCGGAATCCCGCGATCTTCACAACCAGCTTGTACATTCCTGGGCGAAGATTGATGAACGAGAATTGCCCAGAAGCATTCGATTCGAGGGTCTGCTTGGCGTTAGTGTCCGCACTGACCAACTCGACAGAAGCATGGGAATCATGGCACCGGAAGGGTCAGTGACATTGCCAATCAATGCGCCGGTACTGGAAGATTGAGCAAATCCCAGAACGGACGAAAGCACAACGAGAGCGAGAAGGCGGGAAAGGTTCATAGCTTTCTTCTCCAAATGAGATTGCCACGCAGTATAGCCTTCGCGAAGACCGAACGGAAATTGCTATTTGGCCTTGGGTGGCTGGGGCGTGACGAAACGGATGCGCGAACCTTTGGTGTTGCTGGGTGGCATTGGCGTTGGCTTGCATACAAGCTGGACGCCGTCCGCGGGCGAAATGACGCGTGTCAGGGTCTTGTCGCTCATATCGGTTCCGCTCAAAACCAACACCTTCGAAGACGGCGCGAACATTTCATGAACTCTGATGGTGGTTGCTCCGACAGTTGCAAAGACAACGAGTTCCTGGTCGTCTTTGAGGGCGTTCTGCATCGCCTGCACCTGACCCATGAGGATCGCTGTTAGCGAATCCAGAGCAGCAGGAGCGCTAGCTTCAGAAGGCGACCCCAGCACGTCCTTCACCTGTTCGCTGAGTGCCTCTTTGGCAAATTGTTTGGTTAGCTCGCCGATTCCGACCATCACTCTTTGAGCTTACACCGCGCCTGGCGGCTTCCAACGTGGTTCCTGCAATTGCTTCTCCCAAGCTTCGTAGTCGGCTTCAAGTTCTTCTCGCTTCTCAGTCATGCTGCCCGCCAGATTGTGCTGCTCGCCGATATCGGATTGCAGTTGAAAGAGCTGCCAATTTTCTTTGGCCGTCTTCACCAACTTCCACGAACCCTTGCGAATCGCCTTCTGCGCACCGAAGCGCCAGTACAACATCGCATGAGGTGCTATCTTGCTCTTCGCGGTCAACAACGGCAACAAGTCAACACCATCGATTCCCGTGGCCTCACCGCCTGCCGCCGCAACAACAGTGGGAACAATATCGAGCGACAGCACCGGATGGTCGATCACCGTATTGGGCTTGATCGTTCCTCGCCACTGCACGAGATACGGCACCCGAATGCCCCCTTCCCAAACCGTGGCTTTCGCACCGCGTAGAGGGGCATTGCTCGAAGTATTCACTCCCGTCGGTCCGCCGTTGTCGCTGATGAAAACGATGACGGTATCGTTCTCCAGCTTGTATTCCCGCAGCTTGGTGAGCATGCGGCCCACAGCCTCGTCCATCGCCGTGAGCATGCCCGCGAAGGTCCGCCGCTTTGGATCCGCAATCGAATCGGTGAATCGCTTCGAATACTTCTCGGGATTGAACATGGGCGCATGCACAGCATTGAACGTCCAATACAAGAAGAACGCATTGTTCTTGCGGCGATCCACAAAGGCCAGCGCTTCGCGCGCAAAGGCATCGGTCAGGTATTCCTTTTCGTCCACCTGCTTCGTACCCTTCAAGATTGGGTTATTCTGATCGGCCATCGCATCGTCGTAGCGATGCGCGCCACCGAGGAATCCAAAGAACTCATCGAAACCGCGACGCATCGGATGGAACTCTGGCCTGTAGCCCAGATGCCACTTGCCAACCATTCCCGTCGCGTACCCCCGAGCCTTCAAGCGGTTCGCAAGCGTTGTCTGATCGAGCGGCAGGCCAAACTCCGGACTCGCCTCCGCTGCGGGCCCGGGATTGAACTCATGTCCGAAACGCTGTTGATAGCGCCCCGTCAGCAAGCCCGCACGCGTCGGGCTGCACACCGGACACGTGACATAGCCGTTTGTAAACCGCGCGCCATTTTTGGCAAGTGAATCGATGTGAGGCGTGGGGATGTCCTTGCAACCTTGCACACCGAGATCGGCCCATCCCAGATCGTCGGCGACGATGACGATAATGTTTGGCTTACGCGGCGCTGCTGTCGCCAACCGCGCGACACCCGCAAGCATCAGAAATTCACGACGTTTCATTGGATCTTCGTCCCCGGGCGCAGCTCATCGCTTGCGCGCTTCACAATCACGTCGCCTTCGGCAATTGCGCCAGAAACCTCGACGTGATCGCCTTGCGTCGCACCCTTCTTCACGTTCACCCACTCGGCCTTGCCCTCTTTGACGCGGATCACGAACACGCGCTCCGTGTTGCTCGCGACCGCCGTCGCCGGAACCAATAGTCCCGGACCCTTCCGCACAGGCCAGGCGATTTCCGGATACATACCAGGCGCAAGCAATCCCTTTGCGTTGAAGACATCGAGTTCCACAGGCATCGTGCGCGTCTTCGGATCCATCGACAGTGGATTGCGCGCGATCACTCCTTCGAACGTCATGCCGGAATGCGCGGGCACGGTGAATCCAATACGAGCACCGCGCGGAATCGATCCGGCTTCCGTTTCCGGAACTGCCACCACAACGCGCAAGCGGCTGTTGTTTTCGAGCTTCAGCAGCGCGCCACTTGTAGGGCCGGCGAGCGCGCCGCGGTGCGCGATGCGTTCGGTGACGACGGCTTCGAAGGGGGCGGTGATCTTCAAATAGCCTTCGAGATCTTTCAGCGGTTGGATTGCCGCGCGCAATGCAACAATCGAGTCTTCGGTAGCGGAAACAGCGGCCTTTGCCGCGTCAACGGACTTTTCGGCTTGCACGACTTCGAGTCCTGAAACCGCGCCCGCAGTCTTCGCTGCGATCTTCAATCGATCGAAAGAGGCTTGGACACCCGACAATCGAGCTTCCGCTTCTGCCTTGCGGCTTTCCTCGGTTTTCACGCGAGCCTGCGCTTCGGCGATCTGCGCGGCCATTTCCGGCGCGGACATCTCCACGAGCAACTGACCCTTGCGAACCATGCTTCCGCGATCGACCAAGACGCGCGTGACGTAACCGTTGACACGAGCCGCGATATCCACCTTTTCGTAGGGAAAGATCTCGCCGGGCAAACGGAGCTTCTTCTCAATTGGCTTCGATGCGATCTTGACCGTCTCGATCGATTGCGCGCAAATCGAGGCGGCAGCAACAAGGGCAAGGCTAGTGAACATGTTCTTCGTAGAGGGAACTGGCAGGATCGTCGGGATCGAGCGACGGCGATGCGCGGCGCACGCCACGCTGCAAGATCGCATACAAACAGGGCAACACAATGAGAGTGGCGAGTGTGGACATAGCGAGTCCGCCAATAACAGCGCGTCCAAGCGAGGCAGTGAGATCGGCACTCAGCGCCATCGGAATCATACCTGCGATCATCGCCAGGGCCGTCATCAGGATTGCGCGGAGACGTCCTGTTGCGCCGCTTTCTGCGGCCTCTGTTGAAGAGGCGCCTTCTTTGCGACGCATCTCAGCGAACGTCACCAACAGAATCGAATTGGCCACGGCGATGCCGATCGCCATGATCGCGCCCATGTACGATTGCAAGTTCAAGGTCGTACCCGTGAACAGCAGCATCAAAACCACACCCAACAAAACCGCGGGAATCGTGAGCAAAACAGCCACAGCCAAACGTATCGATTGGAAGTTCGCGGCAAGCAATAGGAACACCGCACCGATCGCCAGCAGGATCCCGTTGCGCAATCCATCGAAGGTCTCTTTCAATGCCGGGAACTGCCCGCGGACCGCAACGGCCGCCCCCTTCGGAGGATCGCCCGCGCGCTTGATCGCCGCTTGGATATCAGCACCGACCTCACCCAGCGGACGTCCGTGGATATTGGCCGTCATGCTCACCACACGCTGCATGTCGTAGCGTTCGACCTCGCCCGGCATCGTGCCATTTTTGATTTCTGCGACGTCTCCCAATAGGGGCCTCGACGCCCCATTCTGCATGATCGGGATGTCCGCAACATCCTGCGCAGAAGCCATCCGCGGTTGCGGAACCTCGACCTGCAACTGAAATCCGTTGCCATTGCCTGGATCGCGCCAGTACATCGGCTCGATGAAACGGCTCGACGATGTCGCCGCAACTAGCGATCTCGCAACGGAGGTTGCGGAAAGCCCGAACTGGCCTGCGCGGTCGCGATCCATCTTGATATCGAGCGTCGGGTAATCCAAAGCTTGCTTGTATTGCAGGTCGCGTAAGCTCGTGAGCTTCGCGAGTTCCGCATAAATCTTCGCGGCATGTGACCGATTGGCGGGCATCGCAGGACCCTGCACCGCAACCTCAACCGGCGTCGGAGATCCAAAGGCCAGCACCTTGCCGATGATATCGCCAGGCTCGAAAGACACCAAAACATCCGGCATTTCGGACTTGAACTTCGCGCGCAGCCTCTCTGCAAGCTCTTCAGTGAAACGATCTTTCAACGCAACCGTAAGCACCGCCTCGTGCGGGCCGGACGTCCACAAGTGAATCGTATTGATCGGATAGCTCGCGGGTTGTACACCGATGAAGGCGGTCGAGATCTCAACGCTGGCATTTTGCTTGACGATGTCCAAAGCCCTCAGGCAAACCAATTCGGTTCGCTCGATGCGCGTGCCGGTCTTGGCTCTGAGGCGCAACTGCAACTGATTCGTATTGGCAGCGGGAAATAGTTCTGTGCCGAGTTGCGGCAGCAGGATCCAAAGAGCCAAGCTCACGGCGATCACATAAGCAGCCGCGACCACCCAACGGATCTTGAGCGCGACTCCCAACAAAGGCGCATACACCCCTTGCAGAAAGCTGGCTTCGCCTCGGGCGTGTTCTTGCTTCATGAGCCAAGTCGACAACACTGGAACAAGCGTGCTCGACAACAGATACGACGAAAGCATCGCAAATCCAACTGCGAGCGACAACGGAATGAACAACTGCTTGCCGACGCCGGTCATCAGGAACGCGGGTCCAAACACCGCGAACACGCAGAGCATCGACAATAGCCGCGCCATTGCGGTTTTGCTGGCTGCACTCACCACAGATCGGGCTTTGTTCATGCCCGAAGCCATATGTGAATGGATGTTCTCAATCTCCACTGTCGCTTCATCGACGAGCACGCCCACGGCCAGCGCGAGTCCGCCGATGGTCATGATGTTGATCGTCTGCCCCACCGCCCACAGCCACAATACTGCAGCAAGCAGCGACACGGGAATCGTAAGGACTACGATCAACGCCGATCGCCAGTCGCGCAGAAACAGCAACACCATGAGACCAGTGAGCACCGCGCCCAGCAATCCCTCGTTAATCAGGGCCTTCAACGCGTTCTCAACGTACTTCGACTGATCGAACACCAACTCGACCTTCACATCGTCGGGACAGACCGCTTGCATGCGAGGCAGGTTTTCCCGCACCCGCCGCAGCACATCCAAGGTCGAGGCATCCGAACGTTTTGTCACCGGAATGTAGACCGTGCGCTTGCCGTTCACGTGCGCGTAGCCGGTAACGACGTCCGTTCCGATTTCAACTACCGCGATATCGCGCAGATACAACATCGGCCCAGGACCCATGCGCACCGGCGAATCCATCAATACCTGCACATCCCCGCCAACATTGGCGTTGGTGCTCGCAATGCGGCTGAAGTCATCCACACGAACTACACCCGAAGGCATTACGGTGGTTGACTTGTTCACCGCTGCTATCGCTTCTTCCGGAGACACGCGATGCTCGCGCAACTTATCGGGATCGAGACGCACCACCATCGTGCGCTGATTGCCTCCAAACGGCGGCGGCGCGGATACACCCTGCAACGTCGCGAACAAGGGACGCACCTGATTCAGCGCGATGTTCTGCATGTCGCCAGGGCTCCGTGTGGGGCTTGAAAACACCAATTGCCCTACGGCGACGGATCCGGCATCGAAGCGCGTCACAAACGCAGGCACAGCGCCGGGGGGGAAAAACGAGCGCGAGCGATTCACGTAGCCGATCACTTCCGACATCGCCTGATTCATATCCGTGCCCGGATAAAACGTCAGCTTGATCAGCGCTGCACCCTGAATGTTCTTCGATTCCACATGCTGGATACCGGAAACATAGAGCAGATGGTATTCGTAATAATACGTAACGAAGCCTTCCATCTGTTGCGGATCCAAGCCTCCGTAGGGTTGCGCGATATAGACCGCGGGCGAGCCCAGATCGGGAAAGATATCGACACGGGTGCGCTGCACTGCGAGCCAAGATGCAAGCGCGACGGCAATCACGGCCACCACAATCGTGATGGGCCGCCGCATTGCAAGCAGAACCAGTTTCATCGAGTCAGTTTCAGAAACGGTTCGAGATCGCCGACCGCCCCAGCCTCGTTCAAAATCGCCCGCCAGATGTTGAGATTCACCAGCCCCGCATCGATTTCCGTTTGCGCCAACAACCGCTCGGCGTCCGCCACTTCGACGATGGTGGAAAGCCCGGCGTTGTATCTCGCCGTCGCTTGTTCCTTCGCTTCGCGCGCCGCTTTCAATTGAATCGGAACATTGGTCGCGATACGTTGCGCACCCATCAGCATCGCTCGCGCTCGATCGAGTTGCCCCTGCAACTCGCGCAGAACCTGATCGTATTTCGCCTGTTCCGCCTTCTCTTTCTGGACCTCAGCTTCTTTCCTGATGCGAATCGAAGGATAGTCGAAGATCGGAAACAGCATCGTGAATCCCAGCGCCCAATTCTGAATGTTCGGACCCAAACCCGATACGGGATTGCCAGCATTGGCGGGCTTTTGCAGCCCGTCGTAAGCGCCGACGCCACGAGCATGAGAAGTACCCTGCAGAAGAAACTTCGGATAGTACGCCTTTTCTAGGGACTTTTCACGAGATTTTACTTCTTCAACAGCAGCGTTCTGCTCGCGGGCCAACGGATGCTGGTCCAACGGAACGCGATCGTAGACAATTTTCGGAGCCTTATCGAGCATCTCGCCCGCCTGCACAGCAACCGTCTCGCCAACCAGTTGCGCAAGGGTTGCCTTTGCAAGATCGCGCGCCTGGTCCGCTTGGATGACCATGTTCATCGCCATTGCGGATTCCGCCTGTGCTCGGGTGAGATCGCCGCCGGGCCTGAGATCGGCCCGCACCACAGCCGTGACAATCTTTTCTAGGGCTAAAGCACGGATGTAAGCGGCCGAAGCAGAACGCACGATTTGTTCTGCTGCGAGATAAGTCAGGTAGGTATCGGCGGTGAGATAGGCGATCTCGAACTGCGTCCTGGCAATGCCAAGATCCGCACGCCTGCGGCCCGCCTCGGCGATGTCCACTTGAGACCCGCGAAGACCGAAATCAAAAGGTTCCCAAGACACGGTCACGCCGACCGTGGATCCCCAGACGCTCGACATTGAATTCGAAAACAGCGCAGGGCCGGAAATCGGAGCGATCACCTGCGCGGGCAGCAGCAGACCGAATGTATTGTTTCGAGTCGCGCGGTTCACTCCCGCAACAGCATCGATCTTCGGCAGAAAGTTTGTCCGTGCCAGCGCGATTTGCGTTGCCGCGGCGGCCGCTTGCGCTTGCGAGATCCGGATGGATGGATAGTTCTTCGAAGCGGTTTCCACTGCCTCGGCGATGCCGATGGGACGCGCGACGACGCGGGTGCCGGTGGAAACACGCTCTTGCGCGAGAAGCGGAAGAAACACAAGCAAAATAACGTGACGCAAGGCTTCAGTGTATCTAACCTAGTCGCGACAGATGCCGCGGCGACTGGCACGTACGAAGCGCGCGACGTGCAGCGTATGCTCCGTGGGGTTCTCATTCTCGATCCGCAGCAACGCGTCTTCGAGTTTCAACCCGGACTTAAACAACAGCTTGTACGCCTGCTTCAACGCCAGTACTTGCGGATATGTAAAGCCCGCACGCTTCAGCCCAACCATATTCAAACCCTTGGCTGCAATGTTGAAATCCGAATAGAGAAAGTAGGGCGGAACGTCGGAGTTCACGCGCGTATTGCCGCCGATCATCGCGAGGCGTCCAATCTTAGACCATTGATGAATCACCACGCCACCGCTGATAAAAGCCTGATCCTCAATCTCGACATGGCCCGCCACCAAAGCGCAACTTGCCACTACGACATTCGATCCAATGATCGAATTGTGCGCGATGTGGCCCGAGGTCATGATGTAGTTGTTGTCGCCAATCACTGTCGCGGACTCAGGCTGCGTGCCTCGAGAGATCGTATAGTGCTCGCGGATCTTGTTGCCGTGGCCAATGCGCAAATAGCTGCGGTCACCCTTGAAGTTTTTGTCGAGCGGATCGGTTCCGAGTACGGTTCCAGCAGAGATTTCATTGCGCTCGCCGAGCGTGGTCCAGCGCTTCACATAGACATAGGGTTCGATGCGTGTGAAAGCGCCGATGGTGACATCCTCTTCCACAATGCAAAAATCGGCGATGTGCGCCTGCGCGCCCACAACGGCATCCGGATGCACGCGGGCCGTCGGTGCAATCGTCGCCGAGGGGTCAATGGGCATAAACCAGTATGATAACGGCAGATGATCATTCGAGAATTAGCCGCGGCATTGCAGGCGGAATTCGCAGGCGACGGAGAGCGGGAAATCACGGCGGTGATGCCGCTCGAGGAGGCTGGCGCGAGCGATCTGTCGTTCGTCTCCAACATGAAGTTCGCGCAGTTGGCGCTCACGTCCGTGGCCGGATGCCTGGTGATTCCGCCTGGAATCGATGTCCCTGGCAAGAACCTGATCTTCGCCAAAGATCCTCGCGCAGCGGTTGCGCAGTTGATTCCACTTCTGCATCCCATCGCGCGGCCCGGCGCTGGCATCCATCCTTCCGCGGTGATCCATCCGGAAGCGCGGGTTCACGAAACCGCTTCCATTGGGCCATTTTGTAGCGTGGGACCACGATGCGCGGTGGGTGCGCAGACCATCCTCTATCCGCGTGTGTGTTTGTATCGCGACGTGCAGGTTGGCGACAGATGCGTGCTGCATTCTGGCGTCGTGCTGGGTGCCGATGGTTTCGGATTCGTGTGGCGCGATGACCACTACGAGAATTTTCCGCAAGTGGGCAAAGTGAGCATCGGCAACGATGTCGAGATCGGCGCAAACTCGTGCATCGACCGCGCGGCGCTTGGTGTCACGAGCATCGGCGACGGAACCAAGATCGACAATATGGTTCATATCGGACACAACTGCCGCATCGGCAGACACGTGGTGATCGCCGCGCAGACGGGCATGGCGGGAGGCTGCATTGTGGAAGACCGCGCGATGATCGGCGGACAGGTGGGCTTCGGAGACAAAGTGCGGGTGGAGACAGGCGCAATCATCGGGTCAGGCGCGGGCATCCTCACATCGAAAGTCGTGCGAGCGGGAGAACCGGTCTGGGGCACACCCGCCAGGCCGTTGAGACAATACTTGCGGCAACTCGCAATTCTCTCTCGGCTATCGAAAAAAACCTGAACTCAAAGCAAAAGGCCGTCCCACACTGGGGGACGGCCTTCTGATTAAACACGGATGGATTCGATTAGGGCCGACCTACGTTCTCGGCTTGCAGGCCCTTGGGACCTTGCTTCACCTCGAACTCTACCTCCAAACCTTCTTCAAGCGTCCGATATCCGTTCATCTGGATCGCCGAGAAATGCACGAAAACGTCTTCACCCGTTGATCTCTGGATGAAGCCGAATCCCTTGGCGGCATTAAACCACTTCACAACACCTTTTTCTCTCACTACTGTAATTCTCCTAAGACTCGACACACGAAGGGCCATGAGTCCGCTGCAGTTAAACTGATGGGGTTAGCTCACGCGCTCCGGTTAAAGACTTTTGTCATTGTTGCATGTCGAATAGCGCCTGCGCAAACGCTAACTTGATCGTTAGCCTCGGCGTCCGCCGCCGCCAAGCCGCAGCAAGAGGTTCAGCACTGCGTTGAAGATGTTGAACAGACCGGCGAAAAGAGCCAGGGCACCGGGAATCGGGCTATCGGAATCGGCGCTGCGCAGCACACCGCTTGTCGAATACACCAAGCCGAAAACACCAATGATTCCGATACCCGCGCTGATAAGCACACCAAGCCAGCCAATATTCATGAACATGTTCAGGACCACTGCCGCGGAGACCGCCACGAAAAGTCCGATCATTAGGCCTTTGGGTGCCGAGAACTCACGCTTCGACACAAAGATATAACCGGTGATCGCCGCGAACACGGCACCGGTGATCATCAATGCCACCAGAATCATCTCGGGTGCCACGCGATTGGCGAAGTACAGAACCGGCGAAAGCACCAAACCCGCAAGAAACCCGTCGGCGACGAGTGCGGTCACGCCCAACACCGGATTGTTGCGGCAAGCCATTGCGACCCATGGCACCACGTTCAAGAAGACCAGGGCGACGATGAAGCCGATCTTGCTCGTGAGAAAGCGCAGAACGGTTTCAGACGTCGAGCCGATATAGCCACCGGCCATAGCGCAAAGAACTGCGATGCCCAGCAGGAAATAGGTTTGCTTGATCACCGATGCCTGCGTATTCGAAAGCGTGGTCGTACCCGAAATCTTTTCCCAAGCGGATGGTTCAGTGGAATAACGGTTCATGATCCCTATCCTACAGGCACAACATTCCGCTGACAACCGTATTAGGATGAATGCATGGATCTCAAAACATTTGCAGTGGGAATTGTCTTAACCACAGGAACCGGATTCGCGGCCATCAGTGGCACGATCCAAGGCAACAGCAGCGGCAGCCAGCCGGTGGGATCCATCAGTCTTTCCAACGGCACACTTACTGTAACTGCATCCGAGGCCCATCCTGCTCCGTCTCTTTGCACCCCTCTCACGAACAGATTGTTTGTCACTTGCTCGTTCCGCTCGAACTTCGCGAGAACCTTCGTAGCCGGAACCAACTCGGGCTCCTTCGGATTTTCAGGTGGCGCGGTTTCGCGCGAAGCGTCCAGCGTCACGATCCAAGTTACGTCGCCCGCAACCGACGTCCAGGTTACTTGCGCCGGCTCACCGGTTGGCGACCAGTGTGAAAACACGACCGCGACCGGCACAGTGCAAGCGACAGTTACGGGCCAAATTCGCATCTTCGACACCGCCGGAAACTGCCTCTGGTGCGTCGACCTCAGCGGCGGCGGCACATTCAATGGAACGCAGTCGCTTTCGCCACCGCGTTCGTCTTATACGCTGCCGGTCAACGCGACCGAGAATCCGGTCGATGCCACTCTGGGTTTGCAATTCATTCCCATCGAACCGTGCCGTATCGCGGACACGCGTCTCGCCGCGGGACCTTACGGACAGCCCGTCATGGAAGGCCAACAGACCCGTGAATTCGTACTGGCCGGTCGCTGTGGCATTCCCAGCCAAGTTTCCGCCGTCGCGCTCAATGTCACGGTGGTGCCTCGCGGCCTTCTTGGATTTTTGACGATCTGGCCAGCGGGTCAAGCGCGGCCACAGGTCTCCACGTTGAACTCTCTGGATGGCCGAGTCAAAGCGAATGCAGCGATCGTGCAGGCCGGAATTAACAAAGCCGTTAGCGTTTATGTCACCGAACAGAGCGACGTCGTCCTCGATGTCAACGGATACTTTGTGACACCTCAAGTGAACAGCTTGGCTTTCTATCCGATCAATCCCTGCCGCATTACAGATACTCGTTTGCCTCCCGGCGCGCTCGGAGGTCCCGGCATGGCCGCTCTCACAACGCGAACCTTTCCTGTGCTTGCGGCCTCCTGCAATATTCCTTCGACAGCACGCGCCTATTCGTTGAACGCGACGGTGGTGCCGAGCGGTCCGCTGGGATTTATCACGCTGTGGCCTACCGGAACCGTGCGTCCCGTGGTCTCGACGCTGAACGCCGTGACGGGAACGGTGGTCGCCAACGCGGCGATCGTGCGGGCAGGCACCAGTGGCTCCATCGAGTTGTTTGCATCCGAAGCCACCAACGTGGTGCTCGACATCAATGGATACTTCGCGCCGCCGGGACAGTTCGGCGCGTTAAACTACTTCCCCGCCCCCGGCTGCCGCATCTCGGATACGCGCAATCCGACCGGACCTCTCGGTGGTCCCGCGCAGACGGCGCTCGCCCAGCGTGAGTATCCGATGGCGATCAGCAACTGCGGCATCCCAACTGGAGCCAAGGCGTACTCACTGAACGCGACAGTGGTGCCTCCCGCGCTATTGGGATACCTTACCTTCTGGCCTACCGCCGGAGTGCAACCCGTCGTGTCGACACTCAATGCGGTCGACGGAGCGATCACGTCGAACGCCGCATTGGTATTGGCCGGCGCACAAGGATCGATCAGCGCACTGACGTCCGAAGTGACGCATTTGATTATCGACATCAACGGATATTTCTTGCCTTAGTTGGCGTATCCTAAGGGGCATGAGAGTTCATGCCCTTGGATGCCTCTTCTCGGTTGCCACGGCTTTTTCTGCAACCACCGGAAGTTACATAGCTAGCGACACACGCGTCCCGCCCGACACAAACATTGAGCTACGTGACGACGCACGAGGGCTTCTCGTGCGAGGATCCACTGCGGACACCGCGTCGACAGCGTTGCAACTCGACGCGCCTTCGCAGCGTATCGGCGGCCCGGTGCGGATCACCGTTCAATCCACAATCAACCTGCCTGGTGCACAATCGACAAGCACGTTCAGCGGCGGACCAGGCAGTTGGGTTCGACTGACGTTCCAATCGGCAGCAACTAATTTTGAGGTGGAAGCGGATCCCAATGACGAATCCTGCTTTAACACGACCGATGGCAGATTCTGCCTCAGTGCTCATGTCAAAGGGCAGGTTCTCACAGTCGTCACGGGCCAGATCCGCATTTACGATCTCAACGGAAAATGCCAGTGGTGCGCCGATGTACAGGGATCCGCCACCGTGAACTTCCGGCGAGCGGTGAAACCTGCTGAACTTTGCTGCACCCTGAACACCAGCGGTTTCACGTTGAACGAAGCGCCAGTCATGGAAGATGCCGGATTAAAATTCACACCGCTCGCGCCTTGCCGTGCGGTCGACACCCGGAACGCCAGCGGCCCGTTGGGCGGTCCCTCGCTGCCGACCAAAGCAAGCCGCGACTTTTCGCTCCTCAACGTCTGTGGCATCCCTCCCACTGCGGGAGCCGTCGCCGTCAATATCACCGCCGTCCCAAAAGGACCGCTCGGTTATCTGACTGCGTGGCGCAAGGGCATACCGCAACCAACGGTCTCGACACTCAATTCGCTCGATGGACGAGTCAAGGCAAACTTCGCGATTCTCTCAGTGGACGCCACGCAATCCATCAGTCTCTACGCAACGGACAGCACGGACGTGGCGGTCGACGTAACGGGATACTTTGCGTTGGCGCAACCGACAGGCGTCCTCACTCCTTTGCAGGGATTTTCAACCATCGCGCCCTGCCGCATCGTCGACACCCGCCTGGCGAACAGCGCATTGGCAGGACCTGCTCTAGTCGCGAAAGCCACCCGATCGTTGCCGGTCATGTCCGCCAACTGCAACATTCCGTCCAATGCCACGGCTTACTCGCTGAACATCACCGTGATTCCCAAAACAACGCTTGGATTTCTGACGCTTTGGTCCAGCGGCAAGGCGCAGCCACTGGCCTCGACGCTAAACGCCACGACGGGCACGGTCGTCGCCAACGCGGCAATCCTGGAAGCGGGTACCGGTGGGATGATCGACGCTTATGCAACCGATGAATCCCACCTCGTGATCGATATGAACGGCTACTTCAGCCCGACGGCGACTGCTGTGTACTTTCCGTCCAGCGGCTGCAGAATCGCCTACACGGGCTTGCCCAATGGCCCGTTCGGAGGTCCCAAGATGACCGCGCTGGAAACTCGCGCATTCACCCCCGAGGCCGGTTCCTGCAGTATCGCGCCATCGCCTTTGGCCTATGCGATGAACACAACAGTGGTTCCGGATGGGCCATTTGGGTTCCTCACCGTCTGGCCCGCTGGAACGACGAGGCCGATCGTTTCGACACTGAACGCGGTGGACGGCGCGATTACATCCAATGCGGCGATTGTGGCTACCGGAACTCCGACGGGACGCTTCAATGTCTTCACATCCGAATCGACACATCTGATCCTTGACCTGTTGGGTTACTTCAAGTGACCTAGCTCATGGCTGCTGGCTTTCGCCGGCGCTGACCGGCCGACCGAATTGCTCCAGACCGGGCTCTTTCACTCAGACGAAGTGACGGCGAAGCATGGCAGCACCTGGATGGCACTCTCCAAAGGGCCGGCGAGTGGCAGGTTCGCCTGGATCGAAACACGAATCTCTGTAACACCTGCATTTGACGGCGTCACCGGCCAACGGATGGGAAACAGGTTTCGATTCCCGGCGCTCTCCAGCCACTCATCCTGCTGAAAACGCCCTATCCATGGATGTCGCGTCCTGTGTCCACACTGTTTCACGAAGAGCCCAGCAAGTTCGTTGATGACGGTCCACCCATCGGTATCGGCACAATTGCGCGGCTATCGATGAAGTCTCCAAACACGTTGACCTTCGAAGATCAAGGCCTCGCGCAGGCCATCTACGCTTGGCCAGCGACGAGGAACATCGCTCATTGATCTGGGCAGGCGATCTCGAAGGAGACGGCAGAACCGATCTGATTGTCGATGTCAGTGAACACGCCAATGTCTCGCGAATTCTGCTCTAAGTGTCGAGCAAACGAGCCGCAGGCGAACTCGTGGGTCTCGCGTTCGAACTCGTCCGCCGTGGATGTCGATCGCAACAGCCCACGAACGGTGTTGCGA
>CAZCPL010000041.1:0-9815 GCA_964500255.1 uncultured Solibacteraceae bacterium
ATTGAAGTCGGCTGTAGGCGCGGGATAGAGAGCAAAGGCTGCCCAAATCGCAACGAGAGTGGCCGCAGCCGTCAGCGCCTGCGTACGAGGACGCGTAAACCCCAACGCGAATAGGATCGGAAATCCAAGGCCGATCTGGGTCACTACGTCCTCAAACGTGAAGTGGGTCCGCTGCCGATGGGTGGATCGCAGAAAGATACCCAGCGCGACCAGCAGAAAAGCTCGCCACAACGCATGCAACCACATTTGGCGCGGACTCTCGCCGCGAGCGATTCGGCTGGCGATTGACCACGGGAGCGCCACGCCAACCATAAACATGAACGAAGGTTGTATGAGATCCCACAAACTCCATCCCGTCCAAGCCACATGACTGGTCTGAAACTCGATAAAACGAGCCAGGGCGGAATCCGGAAATTGCCGCAGTGTTTTGGGAATCTGCAGCAGCTCGGACGCCATGAAAAGCATCGTCGCTCCGCGGTAGACGTCTAGGGACTGAAGCCGCTGGTTGGTCATCGATGTGAGGACATCATATAATGCAAAGTAGTTTTTATCGTACGCTCTTCGGCGGATTGTGCAACCATGAATGACGTTGTGTGCTCGTTTTGAACCAATGAACCAGTTTCTGTTTCGCCTTTCACTTCCGATTGTTTTGTTGGCTTTGTCCGGCTGTGGACTCTTCCCCAAAACGGTAAAAGTCGGCTCCAAAAACATCACTGCACAAATGATTATCGCCGAGATTGCGGCGCAGCATCTGGAATCGAAGGGGATGAAAATCGTCCGCCGCATCGGTATGGGTAACGCTGCGATCGTGCATCAAGCGACATTGAGCGGAGATATCGACATCTATCCGGACGACACGGGAACCGCGATCGCCGCGATGTTGAAAGAAAGCCCCATTCAGGATGCCGATTCCCTCTACGAGCGCGTTCGCAACGAGTATGACCGCCTTTACGGCCTGCGTGTGATGAAGCCGCTGGGTGCCAGCAATGCTTCGGTTGCGGTGATTTCCGAAGTTTTGGCGGCCAAAGAAGGAATCACCAATCTGTCTTCTGCGGTCGAAAACAAGAAGGCCTGGCGCTTGGGGACGACCGAAGAATTCGCAGGACGCACCGACGGCATCCAAACTTTTTCCAGCTCCTATCGTTTGAAGCAGAAGGAAGCCGCACGCATGCTTGAAGCTTCCGTGCTCTATACTGCCCTGCAAGATAACCAGTTGGACATGATCGTGGGTGGGGAGTCCGATGGCATGCTTGCCACAAAGGGCTTTCGCATTCTTTCGGATGATAAGAAGATTTTCGCACCCGGCCAGCTTTGCTTGCTCGCCCGGCGCGATACTGCAGCCGGTGTCCCCGGACTCGAAGGCGCGCTCACGCAACTGAGTGGGAAAATTTCCACCGCCGCTCTTCGCGAAATGGGCAAAGCTGTGGAAGTCGACAAACGCCCCCTCGGCGATGTCGCCCGCGACTTTCTGAAACAGACTGGCCTCCGGTAGATTTCGCGAGTGCTTGCGCTGGTTCACACTCTGGCGGGACTCGGGCTTGGCGCAACCGCCGGATACTTACTGCGCTTGGCCTTGGATTGGCCCGAAGCCCCGGCGGTACTCGCCGCCGCAGGCTGCGTCGGCCAAGTTTGCCGGGCTTTGCTCGCCTACACCGGCCGACCTTCGGAGGAAACGCTGGCGTATCAGTTTCGGATCCAGACGCCTGCGGTGGTCGCGTCCGGCACCCTTGGTCTCGTGTCCACATTAACGCTGCTTCAGTTTCCCGCAACCATCGTCGTTCCGGCGGCATCCTATCTTCTAGTACGCGTTCTGCTCAGTTGGGAACACGGTTCCGTTAGCGGACGCGGTTTGCAGTTCGCGGCGAGGGGCGGGGAGATTCTCACGCTCCTGGCCGCTATCATAATAGGTTAGGCTTTCCCCCCTGTGATCCCCAGACTTGTTCTCGAAAATCTCAAACACCGCCCCGTGCGAACCGCCTTGAGTGCAGTCGCTATCGGACTTCAGGTCACGATGGTACTGACTCTGGTCGGTGTCAGCCGCGGCATGCTCGATGAATCCGCGCGACGCCAACGCGGCACGCAAGCCGACATCCTCGTGCGCGACGGCGGTGCCGCCATCATCGGCTTCTCGGTCGATATGAAGGCCAAGTATCTGCCGTTTATCCAAAAGTTTCCTGGCGTCGATCTCGCTACCGGAACCCTGGTACAGCCCGTCGGCATGCTCGACGCGCTCACCGGCATCGACTACGACAGTTTCAACCGCATGAGCGGGGGCTTCAAGTTTCTGGAAGGCGGTCCATTTCAAGGGCCCGATGATTTGATCGTCGACGATATCTACGCGCGTACCAAGAACCTTAAAGCTGGCAGCGTCATTAAGGGAATTTTGAACAAAGAATGGCGCGTTTGCGGCGTTGTCGAATCCGGTAAACTGTCGCGGGTCTTTGTGCAATTGACAGTGCTGCAGGATCTCATGGGTAAGTCCGACAAACTTACGGCCGTGTACGTGAAGGGATCCAATCCCAAGGCGACAGACGCTCTGTTGGCTGCGATGCGCGAAAAGATGCCTGAGAACAAGGTGTTGACCATGGAAGAACTCGCCTCGCTCATCTCTGTGAACAACATCCCGATGCTCCAAACCTTTATCAAAGTCGTGATCGGGCTGGGCGTCTTCATTGGCTTTCTGGTCGTCTTCCTCTCGATGTACACCGCGGTGCTGGAACGCACGCGTGAGATCGGCATCCTCAAATCGCTGGGTGCTTCGCCCGGGTATATTCTCACGATCCTGCTCGCGGAAACCGCCATGCTTGCCGCCATCGGATCTTTGCTTGGCGTGCTCTTCACTTACGGCACACAGTGGATCATGCACACCTTCGTTCCCGAAATGGTGCAGGTGACGACTCCCGATTGGTGGCCGATCGCCTCCGGAATCGCCATGAGCGGATCTCTGATCGGCGCCATTTATCCCGGCCTCAAGGCCGCCAAGCAGGACACGGTGGAGGCGCTCGCATATGATTGATATTCGGGGATTGCGTAAGACCTACAAGCAGGGCGATTTGGATGTACACGCTCTGCGCGGCGTGGACCTAAAGATCGATAAGGGCGATTTTGTAGCGATTGTCGGGCCTTCTGGTTGCGGCAAATCGACCCTGTTCAACATTCTTGGCGGGCTTACTCCACCGAGCGGAGGAACCGTCGCCATCGACGGTCGCGACCTGATGACGATGAGCGATTCGCAGCGCACGGAACTTCGCAAGAAGGCCGTTGGCTTCGTTTTTCAGAAGTACAACCTGCTGCCGACCCTGACGGTGGCGGATAACATCGAAATCGCACGACACATTGCAGGCAACCGGCACGGCGAACGCGACGCGTGGTTCGAAGAGTCGCTGCAGTCACTCGGTCTCGCGGGCAAGATGGATCGCAAACCCCGGGCTCTTTCGGGCGGCGAGCAGCAGCGTGTGGCGATCGCCCGCGCGCTGGTGAATCATCCGGCGATTCTGCTGGCTGACGAGCCAACGGGCAATTTGGATACTGAGAATTCGGAAGTGGTGCTTGGCCTGTTGCGGGACCTCAATGAACGCACCGGCCAAACGATTCTGATGATCACGCACAACCCCGAAGCGGCGGCCTACGCACACCGCATCGTGAGAATGCGCGATGGCCGCGTCGTCGACTAGCGGCTACGCGGAGATCCTGCGGAGAGTTCCGCTTTTCAACGAACTCTGTGCTTCCGAGATTTCCTCACTCTCGGAACGAGTCTCCCTGCTGCGTTACGCCGCAAGTGAAGTGATCTTCCTGGAAGGCGCGCGATGCGACGGGTTGCTCATCGTGATGGAAGGCGCTGTGCGGGTCCTCAAGACAGCGCCCAGCGGTCGACATCAATTGCTCGCCATCGAACGTCCTGGAAGTTCATTGGGCGAGGTCTCGGTCTTCGACGGTGGCCCCTATTCCGCCACTGCGATCGCCGACACGGATGTCGCGCTGCCCGCGTCCTGGGGCATCGGCTGAGACGCTTGCGAGGGCTTGTGGAAGAGCTTTCGTTCGGAACGGTCCGCCACCGCTTGATTGCTCATCTGCTGCGTCTTGCAACGGAACAGGGCTGCATTGAGATCGTGCTCTCCGAGAACAACGAAGAACTCGCCGGGCGGCTGGGCACCGTGCGTGAACTCATCTCGCGCAACCTCGGACGCCTGCATGGCGACGGACTCATCGTCATGTGCAAGCGCTCTGTGCACATCCCGGATGCAGGTGCGCTGCAGGCAGAACTCGAAGCGTGACAAAAGTCATCGCTGTTTGAGCCGGGAATCCGCAGGCTGGTTCCATGCCTTCTGTGATTGCCGAACCCTGCATTGGGGTGAAGGATACTGCTTGTGTCGACGCCTGCCCTGTCGATGTCATCCATCCTCGAAAAGACGAAGCCGGTTTTGCCGAGGCCTCGCAGTTGTACATCTTCCCGGACGACTGCATCGACTGCGGAGCCTGCGTGCCTGTGTGCCCAGTGTCTGCGATCTTCCTCGATGAGGACTTGCCTGAGAAGTGGGCGCACTACGCGAAGGTCAACTCCGCTTGGTTCGATCGCGATTTAGAAGTTATTGCTTCACGCTGACGGACTTGAAATGAACCTTTGAGGCCGCATCGTGATTCTGCAGGCCGATGAATCCGCCATCCGGGCGAGGTCCGCGGATTGGTTCGTACCACATCTTCCTCTCCGGCACTGCCTGACTGCCCACGAACTCGTTCACCTTTTTGCCGTTCAGGATCACTGTCGTCGTCTGGCCCTTGAGCACAATGTCCATCGTGTTCCATTGGCCCGCGGGCTTCTGCGCGCGCTGCGTTACCTTCGACAGCGAATACAGCGCGCCAGTGCTGTGCCACTCATCGCCGCTCGCGTCGATCTGCACTTCGTAGCCATTGTGGACGCCATACCAGGGATCTGTAGGCTTTTCCGGCAGCCGGATAATCACACCCGAATTGCCCCGCTCACTCGATGTCTTGAAAACGACGCGGATCGTCGAATTGCCGAACTTGCCGCCTTCGTAATAGAGCAGTCCCATGCCGCCCTCAGTCACCATCTCGCCGTTTTCGACGTTGAACTTTCCAGGTCCGGTCATCTTCCAGCCGTCGAGATCTTTGCCATTGAAGAGCTGCTTCCAGCCGGCGCAAAACGCTGGCGATGCGGCAAGCAAGCTGAGGGTGAGCAACAAACGCATACAGGCATTATCCTTCGAATCGCATCGTCTTGGTGAAGCCCTTGGTCTTCCACCAGCCGTAGCTCAGTCCAACTACGAGCCACGCGAAGCCTGCCATCTTTGCGAGCGTACTCAGGTTCAACCAGATCACCAGACAGATGAAAAATCCGAGTGCTGGCAGGATGGCGGCCTTCGCCGGAAGCCCTGCACGCCTCCCGTTCAGCAGGGCCGACAGATTCACACCCATGAATCCGATAAACGCCCCGAAATTCAATAGTTCTGCGCCTAGCTGATAGCTCATTGAAAACGCTCCGATGAAGCACAGTGCGCCGATCAGCAGGACGTTGTTCGATGGGATGGACGTCTTTGCATCGAGCTTTCCAAAGAACGATTTCGGAAGCGCTTCATCGCGCCCCATTCCGTAAAGCAGGCGCGCACCCGCAAGCTGTCCACCCGCTCCGGATCCAACGGTTGCAATCAACAGGGTGAAGTTCACGATCTGAAACAGCACCGGGCCCCCGACTCGCCCGGCTACATATACATAGGCCGTATCGATATCCGGAAACGCTTCGCCAAAGGGCCAGGCAAGCTGCCCCGCGTAAACCTGCAGCGCAGACAGCACACCGATCACCAGGCAGATCAGCACCATCGCCTTGCCGATGTTGCGACGCGGATCTTCCACCTCTTCCGCCAGCGTCGATACACCATCGAATCCGATATACGTCAACACCGCCAGCGCCGTGCCTGCGCCTAAATGATTCCATGCGAAAGTCTGCGGATCGTAGAACGGCTTGCCATAATCGATCCCCGGACTCAAATGACGCGCAACTGCCACGAATACTGCCGCCACCACCAGCATCATCGCTCCTGCCAGCAGCGTGTTGGTCCGGGCAGTCGCTTGGATCTTGCGCAGGTTGAGGAACGTGAACAGCGCGGCAAAGAACAACGCCCATGCTGGATAGGGAATCGACGGCGCGATGTTTCCCGCCGCTTTCGAACACCAGATCGTACAGATCACCGGGTTGATCGCGTAGTCGAGCAGCATACTCCATCCAGTGAGAAATCCCAAGCCCGGGTGGATTTCGTTGCCCACGTATGTATAGGCAGAACCCGCGCTTGGATACGCGCGCGCCATGCGCCCGTAGCTGATTGCGGTGAACAGCATCGCCACCATCGCAATCAATACCGCTGTTACTACGTGGCCCTTGGCCTCGGTTTGCACGACGCCGAAGAGTGGCATCGGTGCTGTGGGCTGCACCAGGATGATGCCCATCACGACAAGATCCCGTAGCTTCAGCGTGCGGCTGAGTTGATTGGACATGTAACGGGCCATTGTATGCTGAAGTCGTGCGGTGGGACAAATCCTGGTGGGCAAAACTCCGCGACACGTTGCAGGGCGGAGTCCAGCAACAGGTCACGCTCTTTGGCATGCTGTTCTCGCTTGCGATCGTGCTCATTGGCATCGCGGCGTTTCTTTCCGGCAACAATCTCATCTTTCTGTTGCTCGCTGCGATGCTTGCCACCATGCTCGTTTCCGGATTCATGAGCCGACTGTCGCTGTCTGGGCTGCGCATCAAGTTTCTCTTGCCCGAGCACATCTCCGCGCGCCGCAAGATTCAGGGCCGCATACATGTCCAAAACGAAAAGACTTGGATGCCATCCTTTTCCGTCCAACTCACCCGCATCGCCGATTCCGGTTCGGCCAAAACCGCCATGGTCTACTTTGCCAGCGTGCCCGGTGGCAAGACCCTCGACGCCCCTCTCGATGTCTACTTTCCCAAACGCGGCACCCAACAGGACAACCGCTTTTTGTTTTCGTCCCGGTTCCCTTTCGGCTTCACTGAGCGCCGCATCGAAGTGCCCGTCGCGCAGGAAATCATCGTCTATCCGTGCCTCGATCCGAAGCCGGTATTCGAGCAGCTACTGCGCGATTTGCAGGGTGAGATCGAAACCCAGCGCCGGGGGCAGGGAAGCGATTTCTACCGCATCCGCCCCTATCTTCATGGCGAAAGCGCGAAGTCGGTGGATTGGAAAGCGACCGCGCACACAAGCAAATTGCAGGTGCGAGAGTTCACACGCAATGACGACAGGGAAGTCGAACTGTTTCTCGATCTCAATCCCGGCGAGGAGGATACGTGGTTCGAGCAGGCTGTGGAATGCTCGGCGTTTTTGGTTTGGAGGCTTACCGGCTATGGAGTCGAGATCCGTTTTCGAACCCAGCATTTTCAATATTCCACCGCAGTCGATGGCGACGCATACGGTATATTAAGGTATCTCGCTACAGTGATGCCGGGTTCGACAAGCCCGGCGGACGTTGCAAATGACCGCGAACGCTATCAGATCGTCTTCACCCCCAAGCCTCCCGCCGACACATTTTCCAATGTTCGTGTTATCGGCCCTGCTGACCTTTCCAGCGCTGTCGCAACAACAGCCGCCGCCCACTGAAGATCCATCGAAGCTCGAACCAGTTCGCACTTCGATCACAGTTGCCGAGAAGATCAGTGCCGAAACCCCGGCATCGATCACGGTCTTGGGCAAGCTGGAAATCCGCCAGACGCCCGGCATCAATTTGGATGATCGATTGCGCTCGGTTCCTGGCTTCAGTCTCTTTCGCCGTTCTTCGTCGATTGCAGCGAACCCCACAACGCAAGGCGTTTCGCTGCGCGCCCTGGGATCGACCGGCGCATCCCGCTCGCTGATTCTTTGGGATGGCATCCCACTCAACGACCCCTTCGGGGGCTGGATTTACTGGACCCGCGTTGCGCCCGAAGAGATGGAACGCATCGAGATCTCGCGTGGCGCGTCCACGAGCGTGTTCGGAGACCGCGCCATCGGCGGAGCCATCAACATCTTCTCGCGTCAGCCGGAGCGCCGCCGCATCACTGCGGGTTACGAAGCCGGCAGCCGCAATACGCATGAAGTTTCCGGCGGAGCATCTCACACGTGGCGTCAGTTCGGCGCTTCCACCAATCTGCGCCTCTTCAACACCGACGGATATTACATCGTGCCGCAGCGCTTTCGCGGAACCATCGATGCGCCCGCTGGCGTTCGTTTCGCCGCTGGCACTGTCCGCCTCGACTATCTTGGCGCAAAAGACCGTCTCTTCACACGTCTCGATGTCATCGCCGAAGATCGTGCCAATGGCACGATTCTGCAGAACAATTCCACCAGCCTCGGAACTCTCGCCGCCAACTACTCAAAACAGTTCGCGAACAATGATTCGCTTTCTGTGATTGGCTATCATACGCGCAGCGAGTTTCGCGCGTCGTTCACCGCGATTGCCGCCAATCGCCTCACCGAGCGCCTGACGTCAACGCAAGTGGTTCCGGCGGAAGCCACCGGCGGCGCGGGATTCTACACCCACAATTCCTCGCGCTGGAACGGACTCTTTGGCGGTGACTTCGAACGCGTCGAAGGGTACTCGACGGATCGCCTCGTGCCCACAGGAACTCGCTTCGGTGGCGGATCGCGCCTGCAGCATGGCGTGTTCACGCAACTGAACGGCAACCTCGGCCCGGTCAGAGTCTTTGGTGGCGGCCGCCATCATGTCACCGGGACCGGGCGCAATTTCTTCAGCCCCAGTGCCGGACTCACCGCAGGCAAAGGCATCGCCCGCTTTCGTGGATCTGTCTATCGCAGCTTTCGCAATCCGACGTTGAACGAGCTGTATCGCGAGTTTCGCGCAGGAAACACCGCAACTCTTGCCAACGATCTCTTGAAGCCCGAGACCCTCTTCGGTGGCGAAGCGGGCGTCGATCTCATCGGTGAAACCCGCCGTCTTGGCATCACAGCTTACCGCAACGAGATGAGCGATCTCATCACCAACGTCACGCTCACCACCACGCCCACGCTGATCACCCGTCAACGTCGAAATGCGGATTCAGCCGTCACTCGAGGTGTCGAGATCGCAGCCAGGCAAAACTGGCGTATGTTTCAGGCGGAGGTTTCGTATCTATTCGCGGAATCGCGCTTTGCCAGGGGCTTACGTTTGCCGCAAATCCCTAAGCATCAGGGCAACGCCCAGTTGAATTTTCAGCACAAAGGAACATTCATCGCCACAGGCATCCGCAGCTTCGCGCTGCAGTATGAAGACGATCGCAATACGTTGCGCTTACCCGGGTTTGCGAGTGTCCAGGTGATGCTCCGACAGAAGCTCATGAAGCGTCTCTCTTTCACCATGGCTTTTGAGAACCTGCTCGATCGCGAATATCTTACCGGACTCGGAGTGGTTCCGAACATCGGTCCCCCACGCTTGATACGCGCTGGCTTACGCTGGGGACAATAGCCTACTATCATTAAATCTCATGCTCGAAGTTAGTTTGGACAACAACCGGCTCCTGAAGGTTGTAGAAGGAGACATCACAAAGATTCCGGTGGACGCGATTGTCAATGCCGCCAACAGTCAGTTAGCTGGGGGAGGCGGTGTCGATGGAGCGATCCATAAAGCCGGAGGTCCCGCCATCATGGCGGAACTCGATGTCATCCGCAATGCACGCAAACGCATTGAAACGGGCGAGGCGGTGGCAACAACCGCGGGGAATCTGCCCGCGACATTTGTCTTTCATGCCGTGGGGCCGATTTATCAGGACGGCGAATCCGGTGAGCCCGAGTTGCTTGCTTCCAGCTATC
>CAZCPL010000041.1:9825-29685 GCA_964500255.1 uncultured Solibacteraceae bacterium
CTATCGCAACAGCCTGAGGCTTGCCGATCGGAACGCTGTCAAGACCATAAGCTTTCCGTCGATTTCCGCAGGTGTCTATGGATATCCAATGGAAGAGGCCGCCGAGATCGCATTGACCGAAGTGATGGATTACCTCGGGCGTCCGCAAACTGGCGTGGAGCAAGTAATTCTCGTTGCGTTCGGAAAAGCGGCCTATGGCACGTACCTGCGCGTCATGCGCAGAATGAAACTCGTTACTCAATAACGAGTAAAGTCTCGCCGACCGCCACCGTTGCGCCTTCCATTGCATTGAGCTGCGCAATCGTTCCCGCCTTGGGAGCCTTCATCTCGTTCTGCATTTTCATGGCTTCCACGACGATGAGTCCTTGACCCGCCTCCACCACATCTCCTGCGGCAACCAATACGCGGATGACCTTGCCCGGCATCGGTGCCAGGATGTTCTGCCGTCCGGCGACGCCCGTGCCCGTGCCCTTGCGTGTACGTTCACGCGGATCGCGGACATCGACGTTGAGCGTGCACCCGTCGATTTCCACTTGGCCCTTGATCACGCGCACCTGCAGACTGCGTCCGTTGCGAAGAATCGCGTAAAGACCCGGCTCAACTTCCGTCACTCTCATCTGAGCCAATTCGTCGTCCAGGTCGAATTGAAACTCCGTTTCGTTCACTGTGGCCATGAGCTTCATCGCTGCAGTCTCCTCAATCCATCGGCCAGCCACTGGCTCTGTTGCTTGGTACCTGCCGCCACGGCGGGTTTGCTACTACGCGCGTGAACAGCCGCAACGATCGCAGCCAGCAGAGGCAGTTCTTCATCGAGCGTCCTTGCAGGACGCCGCTCCAGAAACTCCCCGATGAACCCTGTATGCAGCGCTCCGCGCCGGAACTCCGGATCCGCCATCAGCTCTCGAAAGAACTCGATGTTGGTACGGATGCCCAGCACGCTCGTCTCGCTCAAGGCGCGTCGCATGCGGTCGATCGACATCTCGCGCGTCTCCGCCCAAGTGGCAAGCTTGGCGAGTAGCGGATCGTAATCCATGGGTACGGTCCAGCCTGGGTAGACGCCCGAATCCAGCCGGATGCCCGGCCCCGATGGTGTGGCGAGTTGCTGGATGAGGCCCGGCGACGGCAGAAAGTTCGTCTCCGGATCTTCGGCATACAAGCGGCATTCCATAGCCCAGCCGTTCCAGCGTACTTCTTCCTGTTTCACCGTCAGATGCTCGCCTGCGGCAATGCGTAGTTGCCAATGCACCAAGTCCATCGACGTGACGAGCTCGGTGACCGGATGTTCCACCTGCAACCGCGTATTCATTTCCAGAAAGTAAAACTCGCCCTGATCGTTCGCCAGAAACTCGATCGTTCCTGCGTTGTAGTATCCGGCATGTTTGGCGATGCGCACCGCCGCCTCACCCATCTTTTCGCGCATGCCTGGAATCGACGTGACCAATGGCGACGGGCACTCTTCCACAACTTTTTGATGCCGCCTCTGGATCGAACATTCGCGTTCGCCCAGATGAATCACATGGCCGTGCTGATCGCCCAACACTTGAATCTCAATATGGCGCGGCCGCACGATGGCCTTCTCGATGTAGATCTCGGAGTTCTTAAACGAACGCTCGGCTTCGCTGGATGCATCGCGCAGCGCGCCCGCCAATTCGGCTTCGGTGTGAACCAAGCGCATGCCCTTGCCACCGCCACCGGCAGCGGCTTTGAGCATCACGGGATATCCGATTTCGGCAGCGACTTTGCGAGCCTCTTCGACGCCTGCGAGCGCTTCGGACGTCCCAGGAACAACCGGTGCGCCGGCCTCAATCGCGAGCTTGCGTGCCGCGGTCTTCGATCCCATTGCGCGAATCGCCGCCGCTGACGGACCAATGAATGTGACGCCAGCATCCGCGCAAGCCTGTGCGAATTCCGCGTTTTCGCTTAGGAATCCATAGCCGGGATGGATCGCATCCGCGCCCGTTTCCGCTGCTGCCGCGAGAATCTTGTCCCCGCGCAGGTAGCTTTCCGACGATGCTGCGGGGCCGATGTGTATCGCCTCATCGGCGCTGCGAACATGCAGCGATCCGCGGTCCACATCGGAATAGACCGCGACTGAAGGGATACGGCGCTCGCGCAAGGCCCGCATGACGCGAACTGCAATCTCGCCGCGATTGGCTACTAGAACTTTACGGAACATGAAACAAGCAGTGTATCGCGTGGGTGGTTATCGACGGTTCGCTTCACCGGTTTCGAACCAGCAGGACATACAGAGTTCGATGAATACCTGGCCCGTCTTCTCGTCGGTCTTGAAAGGCAGTTTCGATTCCTTTGAGAGCGTCGGCATTTGCGCAAGAACCTGCTGCGGCGTGGTTCCGGTGAGTTTCTGCGCCATCTTCGACATCGGCGGAATGGGTTTGTGGCAGAGGCCGCATTCACGCATGAGCGAGTTCCTCTTGTAGCGCTGGAAACGGCTGCGAGAACCAGAACGAATATGGCGTTGCACCGTGTTCTCGATCGTGTTCGAGACGTTCTTCGGCCTCGGCAACCGTCGGGATATGGCCTTTAGGGATCCACCAAAGAGCATACGAAGCCTGCTCCGATTTCTCGAACCATTCGGCCCGCCGCTTGAAGAAATCGAGGTGATGCGACTTGTAGACGTAGCCCTTGAGCGACTCGACCGATTCCCATATAGACATGTTCACTATTTCAAACGGATCTTCGGAATAGACGATATCCATAGCGTTGCCGTTGTCGGACTTCAGCCGCCAGACAAAGCCCGCCGTCGCCTCCGCAAGTGCGTTGATCGGATCGAGATTGGCTTTGAATTCCGCCATAATCGGTGAATCCAGCGGACCGAGAATACGCCCAATGTTGACCTGTGCAAGGTGCATCAGGCTCGATAGTAGCGTGAGTGAATGAATCGCAATGCCGGAGGCGCGCGGCAGCTACAATACTTTAGCGATCACGCTACAATGCGCCATTCGCTACTGGACGACAACTTTCGCTGTGCCCGCTAGCGGCTCTTCAGAACCATCCCGGCGCGGACATCGTTCAACTTGCTCTGTTCGCCAACGACCTTACCGTTCACAACGATATAGTCGAACCCTTCGGAATACTGGTGCGGATTCACAAACGTCGCTTTGTCCTGTACCTTGTCCGGATCGAAGACCAGCACATCGGCAGCCGCGCCTTCGCGCAGCACGCCGCGGTCTTTGAAGCCGAATGTGCGGGCGGGGAGGGAAGTCATGCGACGGATCGCATCTTCGAGCGTGAGCACGCGCCGTTCGCGAACCCATTCCGCGAGCGTGCGCGCGTTGGTGCCATAGGATCGCGGATGCGGCATGCCTTGTCCAAACACTCGGATGCCGCCGTCTGAGGCCACCGCTGTGTTCGGATACCGCATGATGCGTTCCACATCGATAGCGCCCATCGAGTGATACACCATTTGCGCGCCGCCGGTTTCCATCATGTCGAGAATCGTCTGAATCTCAAGATCCATCGTCTTTGCGCGGCCCTTCACGACATTGATTTCGGAAATGGTCTTGCCTTCGTAGGTCTTGTCTGGACGGTATCCAGCCACAGCCGCGTACGAATAGTCTTTGTGTCCGAGTTTGAGCACCATCTCTTTCATCTCCGCTGCGATCTTGGCGCGCATGGCCTTCTCGCGCAGGCGTTCGGTGATCTTGGCCGGTCCGTCGGCGAGCGCCCAACTGGGCAGAGTGATGCCGAGATTGGTGGACGAACGATCGTAGGGATACTGATCGACCACGACGTCGACGCCCTCGCGGCGATACTTCTCGACGAGCGCGATAGTCTTCTCGCTGTATCCCCAGATGCGCGGTGTATCGATCTTGAAGTGGGACAACTGCACGCGCAAGCCGCTTTCTTTGCCGACGGTGATGGCCTCGTTGATCGCTTCGATCACCTTGTCGCCCTCGTCGCGCATGTGGCTCGCGTAGACGCCTCCGAACCGCGCGGCGGCCTTGCCTAGCGCGACGACTTCTTCGGTATTCGAATACGTGCCCGGGATGTAGATCAGCCCCGTGGAGAAGCCAACAGCCCCTTCCTGCATGCCTTTTTCCACGAGCGCCTGCATCTTGGTGATCTCGTCTGGAGTGGCGAGGCGATTGGCCGTACCCATCACTTCCGATCGCACGGAGTTGTGGCCGATGAGCGTTGCGACGTTCAGGCCGAGTCCGAGGCCCTGAAGCTTCTGGAACCATTCCGCCAGCTTGATGTTCGAACTGCCGCAGTTGCCGGTGACGATCGTCGTCACGCCGTCGAGCAGGTAGTTGTCGCCGCGCGGGACCTGTTCCACCGCTCCCTCGACATGGGTGTGAACATCGATGAATCCGGGCGAGGCGACGCGTCCCGCGGCGTCGATCGTGCGATCGGCGGAGGATGATATGGCGATCCGCCCGATGGAGGCGATCTTGCCCGCTTTGATGCCGATGTCCGCGCGATACCAGGCGTTGCCAGTTCCATCGACGACCCGCGCGTTTCGAATGAGGATGTCAAAATCCGCCGCGGAAATTGTCGAAAGTGCCGGGAGGATGAAAAGAAGGAACAACCAACGCATAGTGTGGATTGTAACCGCTTCAGCGCGGTAGCAGGCGCTGTAGCAGATCGGCTATGCGAAGCCTCGATGACTGTTGCTCAAGATATGCGCTATCTACACGACCCCTCTGGACCGATGCCAGATTGATCAAGTCGTTCCATTGACGCTCGGACACCTCGCCGCCTTGCCTGTACCAGAGCAGCTTTGCGAGCACGATGTCTTCGGCGGAAATCACGGGCACTTCCATCGGATCGCCGCCGAGCAGCGCGGTGTTGGTGAAAGCGCTGTGAGCGATCTGTTCGTGACCCAGCGGATGCCTGGACGCAATGAATAGATCGAATTTGAAACCGGATTCAAAGTGGATCACATTGAACGACATTCCGCGAAGGATCGCGTCACGCATGGCGCCTTCGTCCACGTAAAACTCGCCGCGGATCGCTTCATAGAAGTCTTTGACACGAGCGAGTGGAAGATCGACGATCACGTCGATGTCTTGGGTGGCGCGCGCAATGCCGTGGATAGAACTTGCGAAACTACCGCCTACCGCGTGGGCGACTTCGGTGCGTTGCAGGGCGTCGAACAGTTGCTGGGCCGCATCCCGAAGGCTACTCATGCAACGCAGGGTCCCAGCTATAAGCTTTGATCATGAGTTCCCGAGGTGTCTTAGCTGCCACCGCGCGCAAGAACACCTCTCTCTCGCTGGCCTCGGGATACCTCAGCCTCACCCCGGCCTTGGCCATTTCAAACAAGCCCTGACTGAGATCGAAAACGTCGGCCAGCTTTTGTTCCGCAGTCCGCAGGCGTTGGATCTCGAGAAACACCTCAAGCGCCTTGGGATCCGTATCGCGAGCGAAGTCGGCGTCGGCGTGGGACATGGTGGCTACTTGCCTTCGATCTTCGCCTTGCCGACTTCGGTGATGGCGGAACTGCGGGTCATAGTCTTGATATGTTCCACGCGGCGGAAGCGCAGTGCGGACCAATCCTCGTCGATCGCGATCATGCGCACTGGCTCGAATCCGTGTGTGCCCATCTGCGCCCACCCGTTGTCTCGGCTGAACTCGCACTTGTATTTTTTCGACGATCCTTTTGGGTAAGCAATCCAAATCACGGCGTCGCCACTGCTGGACTTGGCGATCTGATCGGCGAATTTGTCTACTTCTGCCTGCTTGACGGCGAAGGCGATTGCAAAGACAACGTCCGTGGCGCGCGCGAGGTTGGTCTGCACGCCGGTGACCGCTCTCATCTCTTCAAGTTCGGACTGAAACGAGTCAGGCGCGTTGACGACATGGATCGTGGATTGAGCTTTGTAGTTGAGCTTCGTGAAGACGGCGGACATCTCTGCAAAAGTATCACGCTAGCCAACCGGGAATCCCGAAGATCGAAAAGGGTGCATCAAGCACCCTTTCTAGAGAGAAACGTCAATACTTCGGAACGCTCGGGTCGACCTTGTCGCTCCAAGCCAGAATGCCGCCCTTCATGTTCAGCACCTTCTTGAAGCCCGCCTCAATCAACGCCGCCTGCGCCTTGGCGGAACGCATGCCGCTCTTGCAATGCACCACGATCTGCGCGTCCTTATCCAACTCCGCGACGCCCCGTTTGGGAACTTCGCCCAGCGGAATCAGCCGCGCCGCATCGATCTTGCAGATCTGATACTCATGCACTTCGCGCACGTCCACCAAAATAAAGTCACGCTTCTCGTCGATCCACTTCTTCACTTCAACAGGTTCGATTTCACCGCTCACGTTGACAGGCTCCTCCACCGGATGCGCGGGCACGCCGCAGAACTGATGGTAATCGATGAGTTCGTGAATTGTCCGGTTCTCGCTGCAAATCGGGCACGAGGGATCTTTGCGGATCTTCATCTCGCGGAACTTCATTTCCAGCGCGTCGTAAAGCATCAGGCGGCCTGCCAAAGACTTGCCTTTGCCCAAGATCAGCTTCACTGTTTCGGTGGCTTGCACCATGCCGATGATTCCCGGCAGAATGCCAAGCACGCCGCCTTCGGCGCACGATGGCACCAGCCCTGGGGGTGGCGGTTCCGGATACAAGCAGCGATAACAAGGTCCGTCTTTCGTAGCGAAGACCGTCGATTGACCTTCGAAGCGGAAGATCGAGCCGTAGACATTCGGCTTGCCAAGCAGCACGCACGCATCGTTGGTGAGATACCGGGTGGGAAAGTTGTCGGTGCCGTCCAACACGATGTCGTAAGGCGCGAGGATGCGCAGCGCGTTCGAACTGTCGAGGGCTTCCTCATACAAGTCGATCTGCAGATACGGATTGATGTCCAGCATCCGGTCGCGCGCCGAGTGCAGTTTCTTGCGCCCGACGTCCTTCGTGCCATGGATGATCTGGCGCTGCAGGTTCGAGTGATCGACGATGTCGAAGTCCACGAGCCCGATGCGGCCGATGCCAGCGGCGGCGAGGTACAACGCGGAAGGCGATCCCAAACCGCCAGTGCCGATCAACAGCACCGAAGCGGCTTTCAGCTTGAGCTGCCCTTCCATGCCCACTTCGGGCATGATCAGGTGGCGGCTATACCGCTTGATTTCATCGTTCGAGAGCGTCAACCCAGCCTCCCGCGATCGACGGAACGATGGAGAGCGTATCGCCATCCTTCAGCGGAGTCGCGTCTTTCGACAGGTAGCGGATGTCCTCGTCGTTCAGGTAGACGTTGACGAAGCTGCGCATCACACCCGCGTCGTTGTAGAGATGCTTGCGCAAGTCCGCGTACTGCGACGTGAGCGCGGCAAGCGCTTCTCCCACCGTCGTGCCGGCGACTTCCACCGTATCGTTGTCGCCGGTAAATTGCCGCAGCGGCGTGGGAATCATTATTTTGGCCATGTCAGTTCCTCTGGCGGGGCTTCTGTCAGCTCGAAGTTCGGCAAGAAGCTGCCCGCGTGATCGAATTTGCCCTTCTGTATCGAGACTACGACGAAGGAATACCACGAACACGAATTCTCGAGATCGGTCTTCGAGAAGTACGCGTCGCAATCGGGATGCGAATGAAAGATGCCGATAATGTCGAGCTTTTTCGCTCGCGCCGCGCGGTCTGCGCCCAGCAGATCTTCAGGCCGGATTTCGTACCGGTCTTCCTGCTTGCCGACATACACGTTGTCGAGCGCCAGCGCTTCCACCACCGTCTTCAGGCCTTTGGACTGTGTGCCCAGCATCACGCCGCAGCACTCATTCGGATACGTGGCTTCGGCGTGCGCCACCATCACGTCCCATGGGGACTTCTCAATTGTGATCATCGTTTACTATTCGGCGTTCCAAAAGTCATCGCTGAGATATTTGGATGCACCATCGCAGAGAATGGTAACAACTACGGCTTCTTCGCCCTGCTCGTTGAGTTGCTGGCCGAGCTTCCAAGCCGCGTGGACATTGGCTCCGCTGGAAATGCCGACGAGCAGGCCCTGTTCGCGCCCCATTCGCCGCGCCATCGCGTGCGCATCTTCTGTTTCGAGCCACAGGTTATCATGCGCGAGCTTGTCGTCGTAGATGCCGGGGACGATTGCCGTCGGCATGTGCTTCAATCCTTCTAGCCCGTGAAAACCGGAAGATGGCTGCGCGGAAATGCACTGCACATGTGGCTGATCGCGATGAAAGCGGCGGGCATTGCCGACAAAGGTTCCGCTCGTTCCCATTGCGGAAATGAAATGCGTCATCATGCCGCGCGTCTGACCCATGATTTCCACGGCGGTGCCGTCGAAGTGCGCGCGCCAGTTGGCCGGGTTGTTGTATTGATCGGGATAAAAGTATCGATCCGGATCCGCGTTGTAGATCTCGCGGCATTTCAAGATCGCGCCGTCCGATCCCTGGCCGGGGTCGGTGAGCACAACCTCCGCACCGTAGGCCTTCAACGTCTGTTTGCGTTCCGGCGAGGCGTTCGCGGGCAGGCAGAGCTTCACCTTGTACCCTTTGTACGCGCAGATCATCGCGTAAGCGATACCCGTGTTGCCGCTGGTGGAATCGAGCAGCACACGATCGCGATGCATGCGTCCGGTGCGCTCGCCATCGAGAATCATGTTCAGTGCCGCCCGGTCTTTCACAGATCCGCCAGGGTTCATGAACTCGGCTTTGGCCCAGATTTGGACGTTGTTGAACTCGGCGTCGATCCGGTCCAACCGGATCAGCGGCGTGCGCCCGATGAGTTCCATCGGAGACTGCGCGGCCGCACGTTGGTTCCAGAGCAGTACAGCGGGGGCAGCGGCGGTGGCCATAGACCCAGGATAGTATTCTCCTTATTGTCTGTCAAGTTTGTCTAGTTTGGTCTTCGCTTCTTTGGATGAAACAATAGGAGATCCAAATGAAACCGTTCTGGATTGCACTTCTCGCTGTCGCTTGTGTCAGAAGCGACGACCGGTGGACTCTCTATCGCGCCGCGATTGCGGCCGCCGACGGTGCGCTGCGTCTGCATGAGACTTCGGCGGCACAAACATGGCTTCGTGCCGCGCCGGAAGAGTATCGCGGCTGGGAATACCGCTACCTCAAAGCGATGTCCAATCGCAGCGTCGCCACACTCGCCGCGCACGACGCGGCCATTACCGGGCTCGCCATCGACTCCACCGGAGAACTCGCGGCCACCACTTCTGACGACGGCACGGTGCGAGTCTGGAACGCAGCCTTGGGAACCGGGATCGCGACGTTTCAAGGGCTCATGCGCTCTCCGGCTTTCCGTCCAAAGGCCCGCGAACTGGCTGCGATGGGTGCGGATGGTGCGGTGAGAGTCTGGTCCGTGACGAGTCGGCGCGAGATCAGAAGGTACGAAACACAGAGCCGCAGCGGGCTAGCGGTGGCTTGGAGCTTCGATGGCAAACTTCTCGCCGCAGCAAGCGGAAACGCATTGCACTTGTGGGATTTTGAGCAAAACCGGCTGCTATGGAAGTCCGAGCATGGTGCTACGGCACTGGCATTCCATCCGAACCAACCAGAGTTGGTTGCCGGCACCCTGGACGGCCGCACGGCCGTGTTTGCGGCCGATGGCGGGGGCCTGCCGCGTGTTGCAGTGAAACTCGCTGAGGTGCGGAGTGTGGCATTTACCGCGAGCGGATTCGTTGCAGCGTCGAGCGATGGAACGATCCGCGAGTTCGATTCAGCAAATGCCAAGCTAGTGCGTGAGTATCGGGGCCATACGCATTCCGTCAACGGCATGGCCGCATTCGGGGACTTCACCGCCAGCGGATGGATCGCTAGCGGATCGAGCGACCAAACCGTACGTCTCTGGCATGGCGCAAGTTCGACGGTTCTGTATGGCCACAATGCTTCGGTCAGTGCCGTGGCGGTTTTGCCGAATGGAACCCGGATCCTGAGTGGCGACACCAGCGGCCGGCTCTACTGGTGGGATACCGAGCCTGTTCTGAGTGCTGAGTGGAAAAACCCTGGTGGCGATGCAAAAGGGTTTGCGTACACGCCCGATGGACGGCGCGCAGCGGTGGTTTCGGGCGAATGGATCACTTTGGTGGACGCGGCGTCCACCAAGGTGCTGTGGTCCAAACCAGGGAAGTCGGTGGCATTCAGTCCCGACGGAAAGCAACTTGCCTTCGGCAACCAGGACGGGCATCTGCAGGTTGCGGATACGGCAACCGGCGAGGTTCGCGCAACTTGGGAATCCAGTTTGCAGGCTTCGGCGATTGCGTGGAGTCCCGATGGAGCCTGGATATTTGGCGGCGGCAGAGTCTGGGATTCGAGGACCGGCAAGGTGGCGCATCGGTTCACCGGCCCCGGAATCGTTGCGGGAGTTGTGTTCAGTAAAGACAGTAGTCGTTTGTTGCTGCATTGGAGCTTTGGACAATTTTCATTGATCGACCTCCCTTCGGGAAGGGAGACCAGAGCGGAGGGCGTCCCCGGCGGAACCGTGCTGTCGTCGATGGCGTTTCATCCCGACGGCTCGACCTTCGCCGTTGCGGCATCGAACCGATCCATCCAGATCTTCGAAACGGCGACATTGAAAATGCAGCGTCAAATCGAAGGCCACACAGACAGGGTCTACAGCGTGGATTACTCGCCCGACGGCAAGCGGCTGGTGTCCGCGTCCGCCGACCGCACCGTGCGGCTGTGGGATACCGCCACCGGCGAAATTCTCTTGCACATCCCGTTCCATTCGCCGATCCGCTTGGCGCGGTTTTCGGCCGACGGACAGAAGATTGCGGTCGCTCCGATGGACGGGCGGGTCGTCATTTTGGGTTCCAGGTAGGCTACACTAGCGGCTCTATGAAGTCTGCCGCTTTTGCCTTCGTTTGTGTCTCGCTCGGTGCCGCGCCGCGCTTTGAGGTGTCACTGAAGCCTGCGGGAACTGCTTTCGATGGTCGCCTGCTCGTTCTGCTGTCCACGGATCCCGCGCAGGAACCGCGGTTTCAGATCAACGACGGACCCTCGTCCCAACTCGTCTTCGGCACGGATCTCGACAATACCAAGGCACCTTTTGTCGTCGATGCGCGGAACGCGTTTGGCTATCCGATTCGGAGCCTCAACGATCTCAAGCCCGGCAAATACTTTGTTCAGGCGCTCCTGCACAAGTACGAGACCTTTCGACGCGCCGACGGCCATACCGTCAAACTGCCCATGGATCGCGGAGAAGGGCAGCAGTGGAATCGCGCGCCAGGCAACCTCTATTCGAAGCCGCGCGAAATTGAGCTCAAGGCCGAATCACGCATCCGCATAGAACTCGATCAAGTGATCCCGCCCATTGACCAGCCCAAAGACACGAAGTACATCAAGCACATCGAAATACAAAGCGAACTGCTCACCAGATTCTGGGGACGCCCGATGCATCTCGGCGCACATGTGCTGCTGCCCGAAGGCTTTGACCAACATCCCGAAGCCCGCTATCCGCTGGTCATCTTTCATGGTCATTTCCCTGCCGATTTTGAAGGATTCCGCCCCGAGCCGCCAGATCCCAACTTGAAACCCGACTACGCCGAGCGTTTCAAACTCGCCGGATACAACCGTATCCAACAGCAGGAGGCTCACGATTTTTACAAGAAGTGGACCGGCCCCGGATTCCCGCGCATGATCGTCATCGAGATCCAGCACGCGAACCCCTTTTACGACGATTCCTATGCTGTCAACTCCGCCAACATCGGACCCTACGGCGACGCGATCATGAAAGAACTTCTGCCGCTGATCGAGAAGCGTTTTCGCGGCATCGGCCAAGGCTGGGCGCGCTTCACCTATGGCGGATCCACCGGCGGATGGGAAGCGTTAGCCGCCCAGATCTTCTATCCCGACGAGTTCAACGGAGCATTCGGAGCCTGCCCTGATCCTGTGGATTTTCGCGCCTATACCGTTGTCGACATCTACAAAGATCGCAACGCCTACTTCACCGATGGTGCGCATTATCGTGTTCCGCGCCCGGGCAAGCGTGACTACCTGGGGCACATTTCCGCCACGATGCAGCAACTCAACGACTACGAGCACGCTCTGGGAACAAAGTCGCGATCGGGTCAACAGTGGGACATTTGGGAAGCTGTCTATTCGCCGGTTGGTGCGGATGGCTATCCCAAGCCCATCTTCGACAAGCTCAGCGGCGACATCGACTCGAGTGTCGCGGCCTACTGGCGCGATCACTACGATCTGCGGCACATCCTGGAACGCGATTGGGACAAGCTCAAAGACAAGGTTCGCGGCAAGCTCCATATTTACTGCGGCGACATGGACAACTTCTACCTCAACAACGCTGTTTACTTGATGGAAGACTTTCTCAAGAAGACAGACTACGGTGGTGAAGTGAAGTATGGCGACCGTGCGGAACACTGTTGGAATGGCGATCCGAATCAGCCCAATGCGATCTCGCGTTTGCGCTACAACACGATGTATGTTCCCAGGATCCTGGAGCGGATCGAGAAGTCCGCTCCTGCCGGGGCTGATTTAAAGAGTTGGCGATATTGATGCACAAGTTTCTTCTGTTGTTCACCGTTCTGCAGGCGCAGGATTTCGACGCCCGCTTCGAAGAGATCCGCAAAGCCGCCACGCCGCGCGAGATGTACGCGTTCTTCTGGGATATGCCGAAGGGCGGAGACATCCACCATCACATGTCTTTGTCGTTTCGTGCGGATGAATGGTTGAACGCCGCTGCGGCGAGTTCGCGGGGCTACGCGACGCGAGTGAAGTTGTCGGCTTGCGAGAGAGAAGAAGCTCCGCCGTTGCGATGGCGCGTGGCCTCGAAGGCTGCAGTGAGCGCGATGTCCGCGTGCTTGCAAGGCGACTTCCAACCGCTTGCCGAACTCAATGGCGAACAGCGTACCGCCTTTATTTCCGCACTCACGATCGACAAAGCTTACGAGGGGCGCAACGAGTTCTTCGAAGTGATTGTGGCGCGCTTGGCCGAAGTCTCGCGCGATCCGGATCTCATCGTCCAAATGATTCCGCAAATGCTCAAGCGTTACGCGCGCGAGAACATTCTTTACGTGGAATCGCAGTTCGCCCCTGCATCGCAGGCGGCTGCGCAGATGGTGCGCGAGCGTCTCGCGCAAGCAGATTTGGCAGACGCGCCAACCATTCGCTTTCAGGGCATCGCCGTGCGCTTCCGGCCCGATGCCGAGCAGGTCATCGAGCGCCTCTATGACTTCATCGATCGCAATCGCGATCTGTGGGTCGGCATCAACATGGCGGGACGCGAGGATAACTCCAAAGGGCATCCGCTGCGGTTTCTGGAAACATTTCGCAAGATGCGCCGCAAGTACAGCGGCATCCATATGTCGATCCATGGGGGCGAGATGGATGCGCCCGGGCATGAGGTCCGCAACACGCTCTTGATCGGCGCGGAACGCATTGGGCATGGTTTCAACTTGATTCAAGATCCTGACACGATGCTGCTCATGCGCAGTGGCCGCAATCTGGTTGAAGTCAATCTTGTCAGCAACCGGTTGCTCGAATACTCTCCCGATACCGCAAAGCATCCGTTCATCGAGTACCTGCGCTTCGGGATTCCCGTTTGTCTGAATACCGATGATTCCGGCGTCTGGGATTCGAATCTCACCGATGAATACTTCGAAGCGTCACGCAATTTCAACGTCACTTGGTCTGAGATTGTCCAGCTTGGACGCAACAGCCTCGAACATTCGTTCGCGCAGCCCGCTGTGAAGAAAAAGCTACTCGAACGGTTTGAGGCCAACGTCAGGGCATTCGAAGAGAAGTATGGCGGAGCGGATTGGAAGTCCGCACTGGCGAGTGTGAAGGCGGAAGAGTCCGGATTCGCCCGACGGGCGCTGTTGCGTTAGAGCATTTTCGGGCTTTCCGTATCTGATCTGGTGGGGCAAGCTTCAGCTTGCGCGAAGCTTCAGCCTCGCCTGGCAACAACAATTTCTAAAAGGGCTCTAGAGCGTTTTCAGGGATTGCGTAGATCGCTCCGAGTCTTGCGGAGCCGGGACGGTGACGGAGCGGGTAAGCCGGTGTTGTCGGACCGGGTGTCAATAATCTCATTCTACTGGGACCAAAGCCTGCGGGGCCAAAACGTGCGAAGTGGTGAACCCACCTTCGGCAAAGTGGGACTCACGTCCGGCGATCACAGACAACCGGCTGCGTGAGCACGCATCCAACCGGGAGCCAGGAGGTACGCACTGGCGCACTGATCCGAGCACTACGAAAACTCTGAAGTTGCTCCAATGGACTACTCGCGCGTTTCAGGCCCGCGCGCAGCTGATATCCTCGGCATGTGAGACATTTCAATAAGCTATTTTTCCTTTCCTTTTTCGCAAGTTTCGCGGGCTTCTGCTTTGGCGGCGGCTTGCACTTTGAACCCAACCGCGGCCAGACCGATCCGGCTGTCGTTCTCAAAGAGCAACGAAGCCGAAGCCTGGGTGCCCAGTGAAGACACCGGCCACAAAACCAGCTATAGGATTGGCCGCGATACCAGCCAATACCTCTACAACCTGCCTTCCTACAACAGAATCACACGAAAAAACCTTTACCCTGGCATCGATCTCATCCCCTACGGCAATCAGGAAAATCAACTGGAATATGATCTTGTCGTCGCCCCCAACGCCGACCCTTCCCGCATCCGCCTTCGCACCTCCATCCCCGCCACGCTCGACGCCCAGACCGGCGACCTGATCGTCGGCAAGACCCGCCAGCGCAAGCCCATCGTCTACCAAGGCAATACTCGGGTCACAGCCGGCCTTCGTCAATTCGCGGCCAATGAATTTGGCTTCGCGATCGGCAGCTACGATCGCCGCAAGCCGCTCACTACCATGACGTGTGTGGTCCGTTCGGATATCTCACCCTCTGGCCCTCCACACAATCCGCACGCCCGCTGGCTTCCACGCTAAACGCGCTGACCGGCACCAGTCACGGCCAGTCTCGCTATCCTCCCCTTCAGCGCCGGAAGTGACATCCATGCCTTCGCCACAGACGGCACCGAATTGATCATCGACATCGTTGGATTCTTCGCCTCTCCGAGCCAGGCAGAAGCGCAACAGTTCTACGCAGTGCCGGCCTGCCGCGTCG
The DNA here is from genome assembly GCA_964500255.1 of uncultured Solibacteraceae bacterium. Lineage (GTDB taxonomy): Bacteria > Acidobacteriota > Terriglobia > Bryobacterales > Bryobacteraceae > F-183. Next base: position 24,806 of record CAZCPL010000041.1, read on the forward strand.
TGGATACACGCTCCGGTGATGGTCCGCTGGGCGGCCCCATCTTCGCCCCCGGCTTTCATGACATCACTATGCACCACTTTGATGCGAAATGGATTGCGACGCATAAGTAACGATCAACGGCGCAGGGGGCAGAAGACTCGCTGGTACCCGGCGAGGTACCCGTGCAAGCCCTCGGCTGCCCGTCCCCTGGGACGACGCCTCGCTCGGTTCCGCTTTCCGGTCGCAGTCGCGACTTTGCGTGTTCTATCGCCTGCCAGTGGCCGAATGTCTGTGAGCAAAGGCCACTGATTTTCCGGAACGGTACATTCGTTTAGCTTGACGTCAGGACGCCGCACCAGCGCAACGGGCCCGCAATTTCCCGATCTTTGGTAAGCCAGCGCGGCATCGATCAACACCATCCAACGCTGGGTTCCCACTTGGCTCGAATTGGACCGCAGCCGCTTGAGGCTTTCGTCGATCATACCAACGCTCTTGCTTGACCGCCTGCTTCGGCCATCCGCGATGCCCAGGTCATGCGATCGCGTAACACTTCGAACTCTCAGCCGATATCGGGGAGTCCGGGGGGACGGTCCAAGATCGCGCGCTCCGCCTCGTGTCGCCGGAATGAGTCATTTCGGTGCGCGGCTTCGCCTTCTTTATTGGATAGACTGAAACCCTCCACATAAATGGCACTCAACCAATGGAACCGCGTGGTGGCACTTTTCGAGTCCACCATCGTTATGCCCGAAGCCGAGCGTGACGCCTGGGTACGCGCGCAATGCGGGGACGATTCGGAGTTCTATGACGAGGTCCGCTCGCTGCTTGACGCGGCGGGCGCCGAAAGCAACGCCTCGCGCGCCAGCCCCTCGACATCGTCGATCGAAGGGCGCCGCTACGGACCCTGGCAAGCCGAAAGAGTGCTGGGAACGGGCGGTATGGGTTCAGTGCTGCTGGTCCACCGGGCCGATGGCGAATTCGAACAGACAGCCGCATTGAAGCTGGTCTCGCCGCATCTGGCGGGGCCGTACTTTCTCGAACGCTTCCGCGCCGAACGCCAAATCCTCGCGCATCTCAACCATCCGAATATCACCAAACTGCTTGACGGGGGCGTTGCCGAGGATTCCGGCGTGCCTTATCTGGTGATGGAATATGTCGACGGTCTCCCGCTCGACAAGTTCGCGGATTCCTGCAAGTTGTCCATCCGCGAGCGTCTGCAGTTGTTCCTGAAAATTTGCGACGCGGTTGCCTTCGCACACCGCAACCTAGTGGTCCATCGCGATCTGAAGCCCAGCAACATCCTGGTGGAAACAGCCACTGGCGAGCCCAAGCTTCTCGATTTCGGAACCGCGCGTCTGCTACCTGAGGCGGGCGCGGCGAACGCGACGACGGGCTTGCACCGCATGGTCACGCCGCGTTATGCCAGCCCCGAAGCTTTGCAGCACGCGCCGATCACGACGCAGGCCGATGTGTTTTTGCTCGGTGTTTTACTGTATGAGCAAGTCGCCGGTGGATGGCCGTTCGGCGAGATCTCGACCCCGGCCGACGCCGCGGCCCGCATCATTTCGGGCAGCATCGCGCCGCCCGATTCGCGCATCACCGAAGAGATCGCTCAGGCGCGATCGACGAGCGCGCGCGAACTGCGCGGCTTGGCCCGGGGAGACCTGGCGAAAGTGCTCGGCAAGGCGACGCAAGCGGTTTTGCACAAACGCTACCTGAGTGTCGAAGAGTTCGCCGCCGACATCCGGGCTTATCTCGAAGGGCTTCCCGTCTCGGCCCAGGCTCCGACCTTTTTATACCGATCGTCGAAGTTCCTGCGCCGGCACTGGACTGCAGCGGCGGGCCTGGCGATTCTGGTCACCGGCTTGAGTGCCGCCGCGGTCTACTCGAGCAATCAGGCCGAAATCGCGCGGCGTGAAGCGGATCGGTCTTTCGTGGCGGTATGTTCGATGAGGGCACTCATTTTGTCGGGCAGCGCCGCCTATACAGGACAAGATCTGAAGGTCAAAGACTTGATTGCCCGCAGCGAAAAAGCGCTCGAACAAAGTGAGCCTCGATTCGACCCTCCGTTCTGGCGACGCTCTCCTCCCTCAGCTTTTCAGACGGCGATGTGGCAAAGGCCGAACTCTTCGCGCGGCGCGGGGTCGAAGAAAGCCGCAAGACGCAAGACGAAATGGGCGAAGCGGAGGCGCTGACTGTGTTGGGCGGCTATTTGATCGCCTCGAATGAGGAAGAGGCGTTGCGGGTGACCCGCAAGGCTCTGGATTTGACCCAGCGCAACGCCATCTGGTCTCGAGTGGCCCGGTTTATCCGGTTCAGCGCGAGCTCGAACATCGGTTACATCTCGGTATTCGGAGGCCGGATCGAACCCGATGCGGAGCAGCGTTTTCAGGAAGCGTTCCGAATCGGCAAGTCCGACCCCATGCTGCGGCGCCCGCTTATCCGGCTGTATGGGGCTTTCTCGCGATATTGCTTTATGAAGAATGACCGCGCCGCTGAATGGACGGCCTTGGAAGACGGGTTGCGGCTGTTTCGCGAGTTGCCAAATCCCAACATATCGGACGCGTTCATTTTGGACTACTACCGCAATCGATTGGCGAGAGATGGAGACTATCGAGGCGCCGAACGCGCCTCGCGCGAACGCTACGAATTGAACGATCGCGCTGCTGGCCCGACCGGTTTTCTTTCACTCAATTCTCATATCGGCTGGGGCATGGATCTCGGCCGCATCGGAGAGTGGCAAAAAGCAGCAAAAGAACTTACGGCGTGCCGCAAGCAGCAGAGCCTTCTGCCTGCGAGGGCACAAATGTCCAATGATTGGATTTTGATGGCGGGTTCAGCCTACGTTGAAAACCGCAACGGGAATCCCGCCGATGCCGAAGGATATGCACGCAAGGCGGCAGTCGCAGCGGCGGACCACAAGTGGGATGCCAAGGATCCTCGATTTGCCGAAGCTTATCTCGAAACGGGGATTGCCCTGCGCCTGCAAAAACACTTCGACCAAGCCACCGCCGAACTGACCAGAAGCCGTGACATCTACTCCGCGGCCTGGGGCGCCGGGCACAAGCGCACGCTCCTTGCGGCCGGCGAACTCGCCCGCGCCGTCGCCCACGATGCCGGACCCATCCATTAACCCCGAAGCTGCTTGAACAACCAAGCCCTGGCGAACGCCATATGCCGGTCCACCGTCACCTTGGCGATCCCCAGCACCTCGGCCGTCTCCTCCGCCGAGCAGCCCATATAGATCCGCAGTTCCACCACTTGCGCCTTCTCCGGCTCTTCAACCGCCAATCGTTCCAGCGCCATATTAAGGTCCAGATACTGAGCCGGTTCATCGCCGATCCAGGGAATCTCCTCGACCCCCGCCAGGGTCAGCGCCGCGTTGCGCTTGTCCCTTAGCCTCGCCCGGGCCATGTCCGTCAGAATCTGCCTCATCAACCGCGCGCAGAACGAAAAGAAATGCCGCCGGTCGTTCCAGTTCACCGGCTGGTAACGCACCAGCTTCAGATAGAGATCGTGCACCAGCGCCGTGGCGGTGAGACTGGTGTTGCTTTCGCGCCGCAGCATCCGGCGGCTCAACACCTTCAAATCCTCGTACACCAGCGGCATCAACTGCGATCGCGCGGATTCCGAGCCCGAGGCCCAATCCTGCAGCAGGACGGTGATCGATTCCGGCCCTTCCATCGATTTTCTTATTATAGACTGAGTCACTTTCGCCGCCTGTCTCGCCTCCCTTCAATGAAAAGCTCACTTCTGCACCCCGGAGGACCCTTCATGACTATCTCTTCGCTGGCCATCATTCCAGCGCTCTTATGTCCAGCCGTCTTAAGCACCTTGCAAGCGGCCAGCGTCAATAGTTTCGACGCCGTACCCATACCCTTCACCCAATCGCCGCACGGCTTCACCGCGCGAGGCCGCAACCTCGCCATTGAACTCACCAAAGACGCCGCGTACATTGTGCTCGACAAAGCCACTTTGCCGCTGCGCGTCGTCAATGCTTCCGCCGGGGCGATTCCCACCCCCGTCGATGCGCTGCCCGGCAAGGCGAATTTTCTGATCGGCAACGATCCCACCAAGTGGCGCAGGAACGTCGCCACGTTCAGCAAGGTCGCCTATCGCGGCGTGTTGCCGGGTGTCGACCTGCTCTACTACGGCAATGAAAAGCGGCTTGAATACGATTTCGTCGTGGCCCCCGGCACAGACCCGAACCGCATCGAAGTCGAAATCGGCGGCGAATGGAAAGCGTCGCTTTCGAAAGACGGCGGCCTCGTGATAAAGACCCCGGCTGGAGCCTCGGTCGAGTTCGCCAAACCAGTGACCTATCAGTTGGCCGCGAATGGCGACCGCCTGGCCGTCGCCTCCAAATATGATCTGCACGGCTCCAAACGCTTCGGATTTCGTATCGGCGCCTACGACAAAACCCGCCAACTGGTCATCGATCCCGTGCTCGTTTACGGAACCTATCTCGGCGGATCCGCGGCCGATTTCGCTCATGGCGTCGCTGTCGACGCCGCGGGCAGCGCCTATGTCGCGGGCTATACCAAATCGCTCAACTTTCCAACCACCGCCGGAGCTTTGCTTCGCGATTGCACCACCGGCGGTGGCGTTGTGGGATGGCAGTGTCAAGCCACCTTTGGCGCACCGCCACTCACCATCGCGGTCGCCTACGCGTTTGTCACCAAGTTCAACCCGCAGGGCACGCAGATCGTCTACTCGACGTATGTCGGCGGCGGCGGATGGAATGCCCAGGATTCCGGCACGCGGGCCTACGGCATTGCGATCGACACGGCTGGCAATGCCTACATAGCCGGACATACGACTAGCGAAAACTTTCCGGTCACCGGCAACGCTTATCAGCCCAAGAAGCGCGGTTTACTCCAGACCACTTGGCCAGGTCCGTGCGC
>CAZCPL010000042.1:0-29531 GCA_964500255.1 uncultured Solibacteraceae bacterium
GCCAAGAACAACACCGGTGCCAGGACGAAGCTCACCGGATCGAGACTGCTGAGCCCGAACAACTGGCTACGAAGCACAGAAGCCAGGCCTGCTGCCGCTGCCATGCCGACGGCGAGTCCCACGATGGTGGGCAGCAGCATACGGTCGAAACCAAGGCGCATCACCTCCCAACGGGTTGCGCCAAGGGCGAGACGGATACCGATTTCGCGGGTGCGCTGCGTGACAGCGAAAGAGATCAGGCCAACGAATCCGGCAAGTGCCAGAGCCAGTGAGACGACACCGGGAAGCGACACCGCCATCGCCCCAGTTCGTGTGTTGCGGATGCGGCTCGCCATGCCGTCGCGCATGGGCGTGACTACAGGAATCACACGGGAATCGATGCTGTTCGCCGTCTGCTGCAACCTCTTTGCGACTGCATTGAGCCGGCTTGCTCGAACCAGCAGCACAGCGCGGAGATCCGCTTCCTGTATCGGGAAGTATCCTTCCATCGCTTCCGGATCTCCATGGTTAGCCCTTCGATGGATGTAGGATGGATTGAATGGCCAGCGTGACCTTGTCGTAATCCTTGACCTCACCTGCCAGATGCTTGCGCCCGGCGGGAGTCAAGGTGTAGAACCGGACCTTGCGGTTGGTTTCCGACAGCCCCCACTGACCGATCGCCCAGCCCTTCATCAGTATCTTTTGCAGCGCCGGATACAGTGAGCCTTCTTCAATCTGCAGTACCTCGCTCGACAGCGCGTGAAGGCGCTGCGCGATGGCGTATCCGTGTAATGGACCGGATTGCAGAACGCGGAGTACGAGCATGATCAGCGTCCCTGGCGGGACTCCGACGGAATCTTCAGGCATACTCACTCTATACCTAGTTACGTTATGCCTGTCAAGAAAGTTCGATGCGTTTTCAAATATCGTCGGGCTTCGTACGTCTACATGGGTAGATGGACGAGTTGGCGGACAAGATACCGATGATCGAGCAAAACCGTCGCCTCTCGCAGATCGTTGCCGAACAGAGCTTGCGGCTGCGAATGTTCATCGGGCGGCGTGTTCCCGATCCTTCGGATGCGGAGGACATTGCGCAAGAGGTCTTTTACGAACTGGTGGAAGCCAACCGGCTGCTGATGCCGATCGAGCATCTCACTGGTTGGCTCTATCGGGTGGCGCGCAATCGCATCGCGGATCTATTTCGCAAGAAGAAACCCGAAAACTTCAACGAAGCCGCCACGGACGACGAACTTCGGAGCATTGACGATCTCCTGCCGTCGCCCGATGCCGGGCCGGAAGCGCTCTACCTGCGTAGCGTCCTTCTCGACGAGTTGGAAAGCGCGTTGGAAGAATTGCCGGAAGAGCAGCGTGAGGTCTTTGTCGCGCACGAGATCGAGGGGCGCAGTTTCAAGGAACTGTCCGCGGCAAGCGGTGTGAACATCAACACCCTTCTCTCTCGCAAGCACGGCGCCGTGCTTCATCTCCGCTCACGACTGCAAACCACATACGACGAATTCAAACAGAAATGAGGAATAAATGAGAAAGAAATGGATTCTGCTAGTCCCCGTGATCGGAGTACTCTTCGTCACGGTCGGCGGCCAAGCCGTGATGCAACTCTGGAACTGGCTGATGCCAGCGTTGTTTGGCTTGCGGGAGATCACGTTCTGGCAGGCAATTGGACTGCTGGCCCTCTGCCGGATCCTGTTCGGAGGTGGCGGGGGCTGGCATCGTGGATCGCGTGGCCCCGGCCTCCGGCGTCGAATGGCCGAGCGCTGGGGACATCGCCGTGAAGGCTGCGGCCCGATGGCGGAACCACAGAAAGTCTGATCCGCATTACGGACGCATCGCGGCGGACAGCTTCAGGTACTCTTCGATCGCTGCTTCGAGCCGCGGCATCTCGGGATACTGCTCATTTTCAAGTCGGGCATTGCGCAGTGCCGAATACTTCGGACGCCGTGCGGGCGTTCTATAGGTGCGCTCGTTGGTGGCCAGCAGTTCCGGCTTCAATCCGGCAGCATCGAAGATCAACTTCGCAAAGTCAAACCAACTGATTGCGCGTCCGCCGCCGACATGGTAAACACCATGGGCCTTGCGTTCGATCAAGTCAGCGGTGCGTTCCGCGAGAGCCAGCGTATAGGTAGGCGACGCCACGAAGTCTTCCACCACTCGGATCGGATTCCCTGACTTTGCCAGCCGCAGCATCGTCTCAATGAAATTGCCGTGCGCCGTCCGGACGCCGGCAGGCCCAAAAACGCCGCTTACACGGATCACCAACGGCTCATCGAGATACGCCTGCGCATAGAGTTCGCCGCCCAGTTTCGACACGGCATAAGCGCCAAGCGGATGTGGCGCGTCCGATTCGACATAAGCTCGTCCTGCCATCCCATCGAAAACGTAGTCTGTGGAAAAGTGGACAAGGCGGGCATCGATTTGACGGCAGTTTTTTGCAAGATTCGCAACCGCCAGAGCGTTGGCCTTAAATGCTTCCATTGGCTCGGTTTCCGCAAGATCGACTTTATTGTAAGCGGCAGCGTTGAGTACAACGGCCGGATCGATGCCGGTGAGGCACTTTTCAACGGCGGCTGCGTCACTCACGTCCAGTTGAGAGCGTTCAAAACCGGTGACCGCATAGCCACGTTGACCAAAAACACGCTTGAGTTCGGATCCGAGCTGGCCGCCGGCGCCAAAGAGTACTGCGACAGGGGAATTCATCAACTTATGAGGATAGCAGCAGAAGCATGGCTCAAAAATGAAAAAGCCGCATCGGAGAAACCGGCAGAGGTGAGCTCGGTATCCGATGCGGCGGTTGCCCCTGGTTCGCGGGGCCGTCTTGGATCTGGCGTCGGTTCGCCCGGAAAGCTAGAATTCCGCTAATGAGTACGTTTCCCGATGAGGCCCGCGTCCTAATAGCTCCATCATCGACAACGCCGAGCGGCGACCGAAACCGTATGATCCAGGGGAAGATCGTTTTCTACTACGAAATCCGAGAGGCCTCAACAACAGGCCTACACTGTTTGAACGTTTCCCTCTCCAGCTTGGTTTCGCCGGAAGCCCAGTCTTTACGAAAAAACCGGTTCATCCGAAAAAACCCCTCTGTCGCAACCGTAAACCCAGGAAAAGGAGCGGCCACGAACTCAACCACTAAAACCAGCTCCCACAAGCACGCCATGACAGCCCGCCCGCTTCTCCTGTGCCACTGTTGCGAACAGAGGGCAGGAATCAAAAGAGGTACTTCATCAATTCGTCTCCAAGTATAGCAAAATTGGCACCAGTCTTTGCAAGACTGAAAACAAAACACTTAGCCCCTCTAAGTGGCCCCTTGCAGTACCATTGGGACCCGCAACCGTGTCCTGATGACACACGTCCGTATACGGTGTTAGCCTGAATTCGATGGTCCTTCGTTTTGCTTTCGTTCTCATGGCAGTCCTGCCCCTGCGCGCGCAAGACGAAGATTACAAGATCTTCAAAGATCCGCCGCGTCTCTTTCTCACTTCACAAAGAGCCAAACGGCTGCAGCGCGAAACCACCCGCGAAAGTATCCGGTGGAGGCAGTTCCATTCGCTGGCCGAATCCCAAGTCGACTTTCCTGAACCTGGCTTCGCCTGGTCGCTCCACTATGCCGCTGCTGCCGATGCGCCTTCCGCAAATGCCGCGATCGCTTGGGCGATGAAGCCGGAAAGCAGCGATCCACGTCAACTGGCCATCGTGTATGACTGGTGCGGCAATGCCATGAATGCCGCGCAGAAGTCCGCTATAGGCGCGAAGCTGCGGAAGGCCATCGCCGCGCCCCCCGCAACGAAGATCGACCCGTTGCAGGGTCAAGTCTACGCCGCTGTGGCATTGTCCGAAGAGGCCTCGGCTGATTCTGAAAAGATCGTGAAGCACACGGTGGTGGACTGGTGGCGGAAACGGATTGCTCCCGCCCTGCGCGATGGCAAACCCGCGATTCGGCGTGAAGAACTGCCCGCCCTGTTCGAGATCATGCATCTGATTCAGGACAGCACCCAGATCGATCTGCGAGAGGACGCGCGCGCCTTCTTCAAGAACCTTCCCGCCTGGCACATGCTGAGTCACTATCCGGCCCCGTTGCGGACGCCTGAGAACCAATACCGTGTGCCCGTATTCACCGGCGGCGGCGAGCCCGATATCGCCTCGGCGGTGCTTTCGCGCGCCGTGGAACTAATGATGGTGGCCTATGACAACAACGCGATCGAAAACCAGTTCCTGCAGGGGTATCTGATTCAGGATCGGTTCCTGCTCCGTTCCGCCTATGGCATGCCCTATGAGTTCTTATGGGCCAATCCCTACCAGCCCGGGCTGCCGTTCGAAAAGATGGATCCCTTCTTGCACGACGCCGCCGGTGGGCGCTTTTTTGTGCGTTCGAGTTGGGAAGAAGACGCCGACTGGTTCGGGTTCTTCGACGGCAAAATGCAGTATTTCGGCGCGGATGGGCAAGTTCGCCAGATCCGCCAGGATTCTCTTGAGAAACCCATCGAAATCGGAGGCGTGACCATTCTGCTGGGGCGCGAGGAAATGAAGATTCCTCTTCCAGCCTCGGCCGCGGAGGAAGGTGCGCACTACTTTATCCTGGGAATGTCGCCGCGCACAGCCTTCGATATCGAGACCGACGACGAGGAGATGTACGAAGCTGCATCCGACGCTAGCGGCATCCTGTCTGTGGCCGTCACGAAGGGCGCGCAAGGCCGGGTCTGGATCCATAAGCCGGGGCTTGGGTTAAGGCCTTAGCCTCTTCTCTAAGGTTTTCGTACCAATTGAAATAGTACGAACCAGCGATTGTTGTCGTTAGGGCATCCCCGGTAGTCTAATACTGAGGCTAAGGGTTCAGTATGCTGCGTGCATTGGTAATTTCTCCGGACAAACAACTCGCCGACAGCTTGTCGCAGGTTTTAGGTCAATTGGGTTCGGTTGCGGTGGTTCGTCAAATGGATGTCTATCCCTCGGCCGACGAACTTGGCCGTGTGGTGCGCGCGGTGGCCCCCGAGGTCGCGTTCCTTTCGGTGGATTTGATGCCCAATGTCATTGCGACCGTCAAAGAACTGGAATCGCTCGCACCGGGAATCCAATATATTGCCATTAGCCGTGATTGCGACCCGCAGGTTCTGCTCGATGCCATGCGGATCGGAATCCGTGAGTTTGTCTCCGCGCCTTTCCAGGCGAACTCGGTCCACGAAGCCGTGAGCCGGGTTCAAGATCAGCTTGGCCGAAAACCGCTCAAAATCAAGACCACCAACGATATTTATTCGTTTTTGCCGGCCAAGGCCGGTTGCGGTGCCTCGACACTCGCATTGAACGTCAGCGTTGCTCTTTCCAAGGCACCCGACACAAACGTCATTCTGTCCGATTTCGACATGAACTCCGGCATGATGCGATTCATGCTGAAACTCACCAACGAGTTCTCAGTCTCAGACGCCTGTGAGCATTCTATGAATATGGACGAGTCGCTGTGGCCGCAACTGGTCACCAAGCTTGGCGCGCTCGATGTCCTGCACGCCGGTAAGCTGAACCCCAATTTGCGAATCGAAGGTACGCAGATCCGCCACCTGATCGACTTCCTGCGGCGCAACTATCGGGCGATGGTCTTCGATCTGTCCGGAAACCTCGAGCGCTACTCGTTCGAAATCATGCATGAATCCAAGAAGATCTTTCTGGTTTGCACGCCCGAGATTCCATCCCTGCATCTGGCTCGCGAAAAGTTTGTCTTTTTGCGATCTCTCGACCTGCAGGATCGTGTCTCGGTGCTGGTGAATCGCTGCCAGAAGCGGCAAGTGATTTCGAACGAACAAATCGAGCAGATTCTGGGCCTGCCCGTACACATGGTGTTTCCTAACGACTACCAGACGGTACACAAGGCGCTCACGCTCGGACGCTGGATCGACTTCGGTACGGAACTCGGCAAGAACGTTCATCAGTTCGCCAATGGCCTGGTGGAACCCAAGTTCAGGTCCGGCACCACCGGACAACATCCCGAGGCAAAGCGCCGGTTCCTTGACTTCTTTTCGGTCGGCGGCGCCAAGGCGTCCTAGCGCCTCGCACACAACCTCATAAAAAGCGGCGGTGGAACTCCCGGGTCCTGGGTTCCACCGCCAAGACTTTTCCTCAGGGGAGACTTCGCGTAAGAACGCGCTGCGCTTAGACCGCGGCGCGCGTTTTGCGAACCGTCGGCTGCTCGCTGCGAACCGGCTTGCGGGTCGCGGGCTCTTCCAAGCGGCGTACCTGATCGGTGACACAGACCAAAAACATCGGCTGACTGGCGTTCTTCATGAGGTCGATGATACGAGAATGCTGATCTTCGAGGTAGATCGACTTGCCGTCTGTGACGAGGTGCAACTCGGCGCGGGTTTCGAGCACCTCGGCGAGGCGCTTGCCCATTTCCTTGTGCAGAAACCGCAATACGCGGCGAATCTTCTGCAACGAGAAGCCCTTGCGCCGCAGTTCGGCGATCACGGTGATTTCGACCGTTTCTTCGGCGAGGTAGACGCGGCGGTGGCCTTCGTGCCGCGGCGACACCACCTTGCGCTCATCCCACCACTGGAGTTGCCGCAGACTCACGCCCGCGATTTGGGCCACTTCCAGACTCGTGTACGTTTTCCCCGATTCTTCCTGCTCAGCGGGGACTTCAGGTCGGATCCGTTTTGTTTTGAACATGTGGTTGAAGTCTTGTTTTATGTTTTAGCGAAACAGCTAGCTTAAGGGATTGTGGAATGAACCATGCCCTCAAGTCAAGAGTTGTTTGTGGATTTCTCCCTTGTTTTCAACTAGAAGCGAGCGGTGTACCGCTAATGGGATCGGTGGATTTTTGCCCACTAGGGGTGGCGTTCCAGAGGAAATCTCGCGAACTCGTCTCCCGCCGAAACCCGGAAGCGGGCGGATCCGGCTCGCCCTCCTCTTCGGCGGCAGTTAAGAGCATGTGTCATCCGCAATGAGGCGGTCCCTTCGCGAAAGAGAAAGCTTCGGCCCGTCTTGCCTCCACCGGTAGACAATATGGGGTCTTCTCGGGAACGATGCTCATCGATAGCGGAAGAAATCGCAGCGGATCCCACGTGAACCGCCAAGGACGGGCAACCTCGCAGACCTGTTTGTGCCGGAGTTGACCCTGGGATGGAATGGACGCTGAGCTTCGGTAGACCGGGGATAGATCAGTATAGTCGTGGGGATCCGGCCGGGCGAGTCTTCCAGCGCCTGTGCAGCCACAACCACTGATCGGGATGCTCGCGGACCACTCGCTCAATCACCGCCTGAATGCGGCGCGTGTCCTCTTCCGCATCGCCCGTGATATCGACCAATGGATAAAACTTCAACACGTATTTCCGCTTCGCTTCATTCCACAGCGCGAACCCCGGAATCACTGCTGCTTTCGAATGTGCCGCCAGTCGCGCGAACGCGGTTCCGGCACAGGCTGGAACCCCGAAGAAATCGACAAACGTGCCTTCGTCCACTGCGACGTTCTGATCGATGAGAATCCCCACCGGCTCGTTCTTCTTGAGCGCACGCAAAATGTCGCGAGCCGCGTCTTTCTTAGCGATGACATGATTGCCGGTGGCCTCGCGTCGGGCTTCGATGATTGCATCCACGGCGCGGTTGTCCAGCGGACGCACCACCACATGCATTGGCTCCGTCATCAAGGCATGCGCCACTGCCGAGAACTCCCAATTGCCAAGATGCGCGGTGGCGAAGAGCACGCCCTTGCCTCGGCGCTTGGCCTCCTGATAATGCTCAAAGCCCTCGTACTCGATGTATTCGTGAATGTTCTGCTTGTTGAACCGATGAACGCGTGCCACGCTCAGAAAGATGCGCGCGATGGATGCGAACACGCCGTCAACGATCTCAGGGCGACCCGAAAGCCCGGCAATTTCGAGGTTCCGCAACCCGATTCGTCGCAGCTTCGGAACCGCTCGATCAAACAACCACGCGTAGAGCGACGCCAGCCCCGCAGGCCCGTAGGCCATCGTGAAAAACAGAAATCTGACAAGCGCCGCCACAGAAATCTCCAACTATTCACCGGCAAAACGGACCGCCGCGGCAACACCTGCCTGACATGAGACCGCCCCGGCCTTCGCCGGCTAGCTAGTCGATCCAACCCCCGCCCAGCACAACGTTGCCGTCGTAAAATACCGCCGCCTGTCCAGGAGTCACCGCGCGCTGAGCCTCATCGAAATGAACCTCCGCGCGACTCTTGTCGATCGGCGTGATCGTCGCATGCGCTGGCAGATGTTTGTTGCGGATTCGCACCTGCGCGCGCATCGGAGCCGGAGGTGGCGCAATCGAGATCCAGTTGATCTCCTTCACGGGCATCTTCGCGCGCAAGAGGTCGTCGTTGCGCCCCACAATTACGCGCTGCGTGGCCGGCTCGGTAGCGATCACATAGAGAGGTTCGGGCGACGCAATTCCAAGCCCCTTTCGCTGGCCCACCGTGTAACGATGCACGCCCCCGTGCTCGCCCAGAATCTCGCCTTCCGCCGTCACAATCTCGCCGTGCGTCTGCCGCGGCGCGATGCCTTGTTCTTTGAAATAGGAATCGATAAAGGCCCCATAGTCACCATTGGGAACGAAGCAGATCTCTTGCGAATCGGGTTTGGCATGGATCGGCACATCCAACTGCCTCGCCAGTTCGCGGACCTCGGGCTTCGTCATCCCGCCCAGCGGAAACAGCGTCCGCGAAAGCTGCTGCTGCGTAAGTCCAAAGAGAAAGTACGTCTGATCTTTCGCCGCATCGGCGGCGCGCAGCATCCGATAGCGTCCGCTCACTTCGTCAAAATCGATCTGCGCGTAGTGGCCAGTGGCGACAAAGTCCGCGTGAACTCCTGCCGCCATCTCCAGAAATTGATCGAATTTGATGTAGTTGTTGCACAGTGTGCAAGGGATGGGCGTGCGCCCGTTGAGATATTCGTCGATGAACGGCTTCACTACCTGTTGCTCGAACCGCTTCTCGAAGTTCACGACATAGTAGGGGATGGCCAGTTTCTCGGCGACATAGCGTGCGTCGTAGACGTCGTCGAGCGAGCAGCAGCGGCCCGTCGGCCCGTCGGGCACAAGTTCCGGCAAACGGCGCTGGTTCCACAACTGCATGGTCATGCCGACGATATTCTTGCCGTCGCGATGCATCATCGCGGCGACGGTGGATGAGTCGACGCCGCCCGACATGGCGACGGCGATGAGTGGATTATCCGGCATAGGCTGGTGACAATTTGTACAAATGATGCGCGGCTTTTGCCACCGCTTCAATCAGTGCGTCGACTTGGCGTTCGTCGTTCTGGCGTCCCAAAGAGATGCGCAGGCACGAGCGCGCGTCTTCCTTCGAAAGTCCGATGGCTGTGAGCACATGCGACGGCTCAACCGCGCCGCTCGAACAGGCCGCGCCACTCGAAACTGCGAATCCCCCCAGGTCCAGAGCGATCACGAGCGGCTCGCCTTCAATCCCATCGAACTTGATGTTCGCGGTGTTGGCGACTCTCGAAGAAGCAGAACAATTTACAGACGCGAATCCAACGCGCTCGAGGACTCCTTTTTCCAAACGATCCCGCAGCGAGGCGAGCCGCGCTGCTTCCGCAACGCCATTCTCAATCCACCACTGCGCGGCTCGCCCCAGCGCGACGGCTCCGGCGACATTCTCGGTTCCCGGCCGGCGATCTCGTTCCTGATGGCCTCCGTAGAGCAGAGGATCGATCTTCACACCCTTGCGGACATACAACGCTCCAATGCCTTTCGGAGCCTGCAGCTTGTGTCCACTGATCGTGTAAAGATCGATGTGGCTTGTGTTCAGCCCGGCAATCTTGCCTGCGGCCTGCACGCCATCCACGTGCAGCAGTGCGCCCGCCGCATGCACGATCCGTGCGATCTCATCCAGTGGCTGAATGGTTCCGATCTCGTTGTTGGCATGCATCACAGAAACGATGACCGTCTCGCCGGGCCGCAGGGCTTTCCCGATGTCATCGGGATCGACGACGCCAGACGACCCCACGCGCACCACCGTCGCATCCACGCGTTCCATCGGATGCAATACCGCGGGATGCTCAATCGCTGTCGTCACCGCATGCTTGCGCGGGAACGCCGACGCCAGCAAAGCCCCGTGTATCGCCAAATTATTGGATTCCGTGCCGCCGGATGTCCAGCAGATTTCCGTCGCACCGCATCCCAGGAGCGCGGCCACTTGACGCCGCGCGCCTTCGAGACCCTGCTTGGCCGCCTGTCCAAAATGATGGATCGACGACGCGTTGCCGAACGACTCGGTCAATACGGGCAACATCGCCTCGATCACCTCGGGCGATACTGGTGTTGTCGCGTTGTGGTCAAAGTAGAAACGGTCCACAGCTACAGTTTAACAATCATGCCGACAATCACCCTCACCACAGATTTCGGACTCACCGATCATTTCGCCGGCACCATGAAGGGCGTTATCGCCGGAATCGCCCCACGTGCTACCGTCATCGACCTCTGCCATCAGGTCACGCCCTATGAAATCCTCGAAGCCGGCTTCATTGTTTTGCAGGCGTATAACTACTTTCCTCGAGGCACCGTGCATGTGCTCGTTGTCGATCCCGGCGTGGGAACCTCGCGCCGCCCGATCCTTCTCGAAGCCGCTGGACAGCTCTTCATCGGACCCGACAACGGAGCGTTCACCCTGCTTTATGCCGCAGAACCCAAGCACAAAGTCCGCGCGATCACGGCTTCGAAATACTTTCTCAAGTCCGTCAGCAATACGTTTCACGGCCGCGATATCTTTGCACCCGTTGCCGCGCATCTCGCCTCGGGCAAATTGAAGCCCGCGCAGCTTGGCGCGTTGATCAAAGACTACACGCAGGCCACCGCCATCTTTCCGACACGCACAGGCAAGCGCGTCTGGACTGGCCAGGTGCTGAAGGTGGATCACTTCGGAAACCTCATCACCAATCTACGCGCCGCGGATTTTGCGATCGAAGAGGCCAAGCACTTCGAGATGCTCGTGGGCAGCCAGATCGTCAGCCGCTATGCCAAGAACTATCAGGGATCGGGCTTCGGCGAGCTGTTTGTGATCGAAGGCAGTTCGGGCTTTTTCGAGGTCTCAGCGTGCCAGTCCAGTGCGGCAAAACATCTGGGATGCGGTGCCGGTGCCCCGCTAGAACTTAGCATTTGGTAAAGAACCAGAGCACTACGATCATGGCTCGTGAAGTCACGTTGAATCTGGCGTCGCACAAAGTCCAGGGTGGGGGCGCTTGAAACAACATCCCATTCGGCAACCGCTAGTCAACGTTGCGTCCAGTAATCGGACTTTGTTCGAATTGACGCTGCTTAGCCTCCTGAAACAACAGCAACAGATGAGGCAGGCAGCAAGCTCCCTACCTCAGGACGATGGCTTTACAGCTCATTCTTGATTTCCGTTTCGTAGTACTCGTGGAATCGCTGCTAAATGTCGTCACGGACGGTGCGGAACACGGCCATCTTCTGGTCATCCGTCCCCGTAGCCTTCGCAGGATCGGGATAGCCGATATGTACGCGCTTGCCGATTTGCGATGACGCCGACAAGAATTGCCCGAACTTCCAGGCAAAGTGGCACGACATCGGAAAGGTGGCCGAAGCGACGCTGTAATGAGTGCACCAACGCAGGGTCGGGTATGTCTCCCACGAAACTGGCTGCGCGCGGCGCTAAGTCATTGCAGGTACGTGCTTCTTACAATGGGCCCGCGCCGGGCGGCCCTAAACGGCTTACCCAGCTCTACATCACGATCCCTCTGGTCTGCCGTGGCCTTCCTCAAGAAAGAGCGCACACTATGTTGACCCGTAACCTTGCGATTCGAGCGGTCGTAGTTCTGGGCACGATGTTGGCGATCCCGTCGGCCTCCGGATTTCGAAGCAAAGCCCCCTTCCAAAGAGACCTGGTTCCAGCGCGCGAGGCGCGGTTGGCGATAAGGAACGCGCGTGCCACAACCGGCTCGTTTCGAGCTAAGCCCACGGCTTCGACCGTGATGGTTTCACTTGATTCCGCCAGCAAGGCCTCACTCGCCGAGGCCGAGTTGTTGGAGCTGAAATCGGATGACGGCACTCAAGATGGTGTGGGAATCGTGGGCGATGGTCCGATGATCGTCAACCGGCTGACGCCGCCTCGGTATCCGGCAATTGTGAAGTCGTGAGCTTTTATCCGATGGAGTTCGATGGCGAGCCCGCCATCGGCGGCAAGAAGATTCGAGTGGTGTTGTTCACCGATCCGGCTGGCAAGGGCGCGCCCCAAGGGATACCGGCCTTGGCGATTGACCGCTACGTCACCATCCCCGGCGCTGACCGTTGGGTCGAAATCCCGGTCGCCGGACCGACGCCATTCAGCGGCGATCTTTGCCTTGGCTATGAAGCGCCGGGGGCAGGTTGGCGAGCCAAAGTCTTATCCGAGTCGCTTTGACGAGGAAGACGCTCAGTGGTGGACTGGTAGCTCCGCGGAAATCGTTGCCCGCAACCGCGGCTCCATCGTGGCGTAGGCGGCATAGATGGAGTCGAAAACAAAGTCCCAACCAAATGAAAGTGCTGCCCGGCGAGCGGAGCGGCCGAACTCGCAACGCATCGACTCGTTACGCACCAGATCTACGGTTCGCTGGATGAAAGAGTCCTCGCAAGGCGAAGTGAATCCGGTGTGTCCGTCTTGCACGGCGCACATCGGCCCGCTGAGATCGAACGCGACGACTGGCAGCCCTGAGGACATCGCTTCCAACACAACGAGGCCGAACGTATCGGAGCGGGAAGGGAACAGGAAGATATCCATGTCGGCGAAAGCGTCGTACAACGCCTGACCCCGAAGGATCCCCGTGAATTGAGCGTTGGGCAGATGCGATTCGAGCCAGCTCCGTTGGCTGCCATCGCCTACGATCAGAAAACGAACCCGTTCACGAACGTCCGCCGGAAGCCCTTTGGCCAGATCGGCCAGAAAGCGGACGTTCTTTTCAGGCGTCAGCCGGCCCACGTAGCCAAGAGCGATTTTGCCCGGTGCTTTGGTTTTAGCCGGGCGAAATAATTCGGTATCGACGCCGTGCGGCATGACGCTGCCCGGCTTGTGTGTGGCGCGCATGAGCCGCGCCAGAACCTCTGGATTCGGAGCCATCAACAGACGGCCCAAACCATAAAAGTGAGCGGTTGCCCAGAAACTTGCGCCCTCGATACCTCTCCTCGCCGCTGCCTTCATCCGGACTGGGAGACAGCGCAACAGCGGCTCCATCCGCATCCCGGCGTACTGATGGATATTGGTATGCCAGGCCGCCACCAGCGGCACCTTGGGCTTGATGAAATGGGCCAGCGCAGCGCAGAGCATGCCGATGTCGCCGGGTCCGGTGACATGCAGCACATCCGGGTCGAAATCGACGATCCGCTGCCTCAGCCAAAAATAGTGGCGCCCGATGAGCAGGTCGAAGCGAAGCCCCATGTCGAGAGGCAGGCACAGTCCGCTTTTCGGAATATCGACGAACGTTACCGAACCTTGCTGCACGCTTGACAGCGAAGGTCCTGGCCGCACCACCAGAAGCGGCAGGTTCCGGCGTTGCGCAAAAGCGGCGAAGTGGCGGCTGATTGTCGCCACCCCATTGATCTCATCGAAGGTATCGGTGCACAGCGCCACCCGGGTAGTGCGTGGAACTGCGGCCTCAATTTTGTGAATAGCTCACCTTTCGGGACCCCCATTATACATCTCCCGTCCTTTGGACTACCGCGGATTCCCGGCCGTCGTACTCGCCCCCGTATTCGGCAGCGAGCTTCACCAGCGGATGCGTGACTTCATCGATGTTTTCGAAAGAGGGTAGATCGGCGCGGTAGATCCGGACGCCTAGCTCTTCCGTTTCACTTCGGACCACAAACTTGAATAGGCTCGTCTGCTGCACGAATAACGTGCACTCTTCCGCGCTTTTGAAATGCGCCGAATGGTCGATTTCGCGTTCGGCAATCAGCTCGTCCCCCTCTCCGTTAGAGCCTCACAGATCCTACGGTTGGAGTTCGCTTGCAGCGAAAGCCTATCCGGAGATAGGAATTCGAAGTAAGTCTCCCAACTGGCGTCTCCCGTCACAAATGCAGTCGGCCGATAAGTGGGGACGACTCGCGCGGACAGCGCGGACAGCGGCGTCGCTGCTATGCATTTCAAGCATTTCAATTTCGCGGACATTCACGATATCTCAACCGGCTGTTCGCAAAAGGTCGTGACAGCGGTCGTCGACAGACCTTTATTAAGCACGATGATCAAGCACGATACGCCTCATGCGGCATCGAGATGAAAATCAATCGTACCGTCGACAGTGGCGGCGAAGGCAAGGGTCTGTTGAAAATCTTCTTCTCGAAGGTCCGGATAAGTCGCCAGAATCTCCAAACGCGGCGGACACTGCATTCGCGGCTTGAGGTTCATGGCACCATTGTGACGTGACGCAGCGCTCATACGAAAGGGGGTCGATTGGAGTTTTGCTGCAGGCTGTGCACACAGACTGGAAGGTGCTTGGTTGTTGCGTGGATGTTGCACGAAGCTCATGCCGTTCATGAGTTGAAGGGGAGACCGTCGTAGCCAGCAAAGGTTCGAAATGCGTCCAAGATGGGGAGCCAATCTTCAAGCTGCTTGGCTTCGGTCGAAATGGCTCATCCTCTGCAGCACTGCCATCTCCGCCTGCGATCTTACCTGGTGATGGTGAGCACTATATTTGCAGCGCTCGTTAGCCCGCGCCTTTTCTCGCATGTCCGTCGCGCGAACGGGATCGCTCGACACGAGGACTAGCTTCTTTTTTATCTCCGTTTCATAGTACTCGTGGAATCGCTTCTGAATGTCGTCACGGGATGGTGCGGAACGTGCGGAACACTGCCATCTTCTGGTAGAAATTCGGGCAATTCTTGTCTGCGCCATCGCAAATGGCACGACGTTGAAAGGTGCCGCAGCGACGCTGTAGTGAGTGCACCAACGCAGGGCCGGGTACGGTCCCCCACAAAACTGGCTGCCCGCGCCGCTAAGTCATTGCAGGTACGTGTTTCTTACAATGGCGGCTGGCTTGCAAGCAGTGAGTTAACGATGGTTCCCATCGAACACGAAGTGAAAGACCCGCCTGCGCGGGTCGCCTTCGTCAAGAAACAGCGCACACGATGTTGACCCGCAACCTTGCGATTCGAGCGGTCGTAGTTCTGGGCGCGATGTTGGCGATCCCACCTGCTTCCGGATTTCAAAGTAAGCCCCCTTCCAAAGAGACCTTGTTCCAGCGCAAGAGGCGTGGTTGGCGACAAGGAACGCGCGTGCCACTATCCCGCTCGCACTGGTGACCAGCAGTAACGCCGTACTCGAAACCAATCTCCTGATGCGAGCCGTCGTTGGGTTCCCTGGTGCGCCCCCGCAGCCAACCACCACGGCGTTCGAACTGACTGTTGACCGCCCGGAGACGCATGTGGCGCAAGGGGACAGCGCGCAATTCCAACTGCGGCTGACGGGTGATTCCTCTGGCATCGGCAGCATCGCACTCACCGTCTCCATCGAAACGCCCGACCTCAATGGCCTTTCGGTGAAGCTGGGTTCGGCAACGGCGAAGAGTGGCGACACTATACCGCTTGACGTCTTCACGTCGGCGACGGCCACCGCGAGGACAGCTTCGATTCGGATCAGCGCGTCATTAGGGACGACCATCGGAACGCGCACGGTCGCGGTCAACGTACGGCGAGCGCTGGCGACAGCGGTGCTGGGCGCGAAGGGTGGAGTGCTGATTACGCCCGAGGGCGACATCGAAATGCGCGTGCCCCCTGGGGCATGTCGTCGGTCAGATCGGGAACCAGGTGGCGGCGAACGGGATGGCGAACGGGCTGCTTTCAGATCCGATTCTCAAATGACCTCATTTCCATGCGGAAAACGCTACAGTGAATAGCAGGACTCCTTCGGAGGCTCCACTATGACCCGCATCCTTGTACTGACCCTTTCTTCGACGCTTGCGTTTGCCCAGATGCCAAAAACCGCTGGAGCGCGCGATCTCTATTTCGGTGGATTCGAGGTGCCTGCGCACCAGAAGCCGGTCCAACAAGTGAACACCCCTGTACAAACACCGCAGCGCAAATCCCCCGTCGCGACGGGAACCACGAACACGCCCTTCAAACCCATCAAAGCCACAGGACCCCTCGGGCTCCGCTACTCTATCCTCAAAGTCACAGGATCCGATGTACAAGAAGTACCGGTGAGCACGCGGTTCCAGGCCGGCGAACGGATCCAGATCAAGATCCAATCCAACAGCGACGGGTTTCTCTACATCGTCAGTCAGGGCACGAGCGGCTCGTGGCAAACTGTTTTCCCTTCTAAAGCGCGCTCGTCGAATCGCATCCGCGCAGGTGAGGATTACATTCTCCCCAACAACTCGACCATGCGCTTTGCGGGCAATCCGGGCGTTGAAAAACTTTTCGTGATGCTCACTCGGACGCCGGAAGCCGATCTCGATTCGGTGATCTATAATCTGAAATCCCGACCCGTTGCGACCGAGGAACAAGCGATGCAAATCGCGAGTAGCGTCATTGCGGATCCGCTGGTGTCGAAGCTCCGGTCCTCGCATACGCGCGATCTGGTGCTTGAAGAGTTTTCAGGTCCGGTGACCGTGATCGACGGTGCCGCACAACCGGCAACAGCGGCGCGCAAGATCGAAAAAGCGATGTATGTGGTCAGCCGCAATCAAGGCATGGACGCGAGCGTCGTGGCGGATATCCGGCTCGTTCATGAGTAGCTTCAGCGAACGGAT
The DNA here is from genome assembly GCA_964500255.1 of uncultured Solibacteraceae bacterium. GTDB lineage: Bacteria > Acidobacteriota > Terriglobia > Bryobacterales > Bryobacteraceae > F-183. Next base: position 16,686 of record CAZCPL010000042.1, read on the forward strand.
CGCACGCAGCGAAAGCCGATCATCGAAGACCGGTAGCGGGCGGGTGTGCTCACGAATCCCGACAATACTTCGGGATCCAGCGGTTCGACGTAGGAGCCGCCACGGATCATCCGCCAGCGTTCGGCAGGCCCGGGTGGAGGCGTGAGAATCCGGCCGAACTGCTCGATCGTCCCGGTCGATGGGTTTGATTTTTCGTCCACCCACTCCCACACATTTCCCGCCATTTGCAGCGCGTGAAACGGACTCTCACCCTGCGCGTATCCATTGGCGGGCGATGGCAAGCCTTGCTTTCCGGCCCCGGTTCGTGCGAGTGAAGATTCCACGGAATCACCCCAGGGAAACTTGCGCCCGTCAGTTCCTCGGGCTGCCTTTTCCCATTCCTGCGACATCGGCAAGCGCTTGCCAGCCCACTTCGCGAAGGCTTCCGCATCGTCAAAGGTGACGTTCGTCACGGGATAGTCGAGTTTGTTTTCATCGAATGCCAGAGGCAGCGTCGAACCCGAGGCTTTGGCGAAGTCGGCAAAAGCGCGATTGGTGACTTCGGTGCGATCTATATAATAAGCGGGCAAATTCACACGTTCGCGGTTCACGCCAAAGAGGAATTCACCAGCGGGCACGAGCACCATGTCCCCGCCGGTCGCGGCGATTGCAGCCTTGAGTCCAACGGCGGGCGTCGAACGTAACGCGTACCAGAGGCCACCGCCTACAATGGCCATCGCCAGCGCACCTCCCACCGCGAATAGAGGCTTCGAAGACGACGCGGCCGCAGCCGCGGGAATCTTTAGAGGCGGAACAGCGGGCATGCTCCCCGTGGATAAACGTGCGCGGGTTGTGAGCGTCGGAAGGCGGCCTTCGACTCCGCCCGTTGAGTCGATCAACAGCCCGAGTTCCTCGCGGATCTCAGCAAGGCTCGTCGGCCGTTCCGCCGGATCTTTCGCCGCGCACTGCAAAATCATATTCGTCAAGGCAACCGGAACTCCGGCATAGTGCAGGGCCGCGGCGCCCAGATCTTTGTTGAGCACTGCATAAAACACCTGTTGCACCGTCTCGCCGGTGAAAGCCAAGCTGCCGGTAAACAGCTCATAGAGCACGACTCCAAAGGCGTAAATGTCCGCGGACTTGGTGACGCTTCCGGTAGTCACCTGTTCGGGAGCCATGTAGCGCGGGGTCCCGAGAATCGTGCCTGCCTGGGTCAGGGAAACGTTCTCGACGCGGGCAATGCCAAAGTCCATTAGTTTGACCTTGCCTTCGGAAATGAAGACGTTGGCGGGCTTGAGATCGCGATGGATAATGCCCTGCGGATGGATGTACTCGAGAGCACCCGCAAGTTCCCAACCGATTTGCGCTTTACGATTCAAGTTGCCGGTGTTCTGTTTTTCAATGGCGTGAGCGAGGTCTTCGCCGCTGAGGAATTCGAGCACCATGAAGGGGCGGTTCTCTTCGTCGAATCCGAAATCGTAAGTTCGAATGACATTGTCGTGATTGAGATTGCCGGCAATGCGGGCTTCGAGCAGAAAACGCTGGCGATCGATGTCGCGGGCCGATTCCTTGAGAATCTTCAGCGCGACGGGGCGATTCATCAAAGTGTCGCGGGCGCGGTAGACGGTAGACATACCGCCACCTAGGTTTTGTTCCAGTTGATAACGACCGATGTTCGACATGTGGAAAGAGGTGAGGCTTCCGGTAACTATAACAAAGGCTGCGCGCTTCGGTATACTGAGAGTGCTTCTAAGACTCAGTTTTATGCAACACACAAGGCTTGTGCGTGTGGCGCTGCTTTGCGCCTTTCCAGTGGCCGCCGAGGGCCTGCTGGTGACACGCTCGGAAAGCGGGATCCAGTTCATTCCCGTGTTCTCGATCGCCGTCAACGGCAAAGATAAGATCAGTTTGCTTGGCGCGAAGCCGGAACTTACCGTTGCTGTGGATAAACTTCCAGACGCAAAAATTGGCGCAAGCTTGTTGCTGGACGCGAACACCGGTGTTCCACTGCAGTATGGCAGGGGATCCACATCTTCGTATGTGTATCCAGACGGAATCCCCAAGAAGACGGCACCCTCGCCCGCTCAAGCGTGGAAAGAGGCGCCGGTCAGCTTCAAAAAGTCCAAGCAAGACAAGGTAGCGACGCCCCTGGCTTCAGGGCAGTTTCTCGCGTTTCTTGCCAATGGTGTGGCCGAACTCGCCGAGATCTGCATGGACGAAGATGCGCTCCAGTTGATGGGTGGCAAAGTGGGAGCATTTGCGGCGCGTTTGGAATTGACCGCCGCGGCGGTCTCGGCCTTCGGAACGCAGCCCGAGATGGCGCAGGTGGAACGCAAGATCCTTGCCTTCATGCGCGAACGCCAACGCCGGTTCGACGATGGCGTGGAAAGCTCGAAATCACTGAGCGAGGGGCTACGCATCGCTGAACTTTCCGCCAAGGCATATCCGAATCAGGCCGACCAGCAGCAGGTTCGGAAGCAACTGGCAACGAGCAAGGCTTGGATCGACAAGCGTTCAACCGTGCTGCGGGCGTTGGCCGCGGGTTCGTACTGGGATGCGTTTTTGGTTTCCTATCGCGATTTCGAAAAGCACGAAAGCTCTTATCCCCAACTCGCAGCCAAACGCCAGGACGCTTTGAAAGCGAGCCTCGACAAGCATTGGCAGAGCGGCAAAGACCGCATCGGCCGCAATGAGTATCGCCGCGCCTATCGGGAACTGCGGGTGGCCAGCCAGCGCCAGCCTTCGAACGAGATCCTGAAGCGCGATGTGTCCATCGCGTGGGTGCAGCATTCGCGCGAAGTGGCGGTAGACCGCCAGAACAAACGCAAACAGTTGAGCGCCGGCGAGCAGGACGTCATCGAGCAGTACCGGGTGCTGGCTCAGCGTTACAAGCAACAGAACAAGCTCGATGAGGCTCTCGCGAAGATCGGCGAGGCAGAAAAAATCGACGCGGAATCGCTACCCGTCGTGCTTGCCAAGGCGGAAATTCTCAGCGCGCGAAATGAGTTGGTGAGCGCTCTCGCCACGCTGGATCTCTACGACCAACTTGCGGTCGACAAAGAGCGTGAACCGGGCAATAAGCTTCGCAACGAGGTCGTCTTCCAAATGACCGACGGACTCGACACCGCGCGCAAGAAGCTCTCGGAAGCGTGGACCGCGGGCCGGTACCACCAGACGCTCGAACTCGCACGGCAGTCGCTGTTGGTGGATGATAAGGGTCCGACAATTCTCTACTATGCGGGCGTGGCGTCGATGGCGACGCGGCATCCGAAAGAAGGCGTCGCATTTCTCACCAGGTATCTCGAAGTATCGAACAATCTGGATGCGGATGTCCCAAAACGGCAAGCGGTTGCGCGTTTATTGGCAGGGGGCGTCGCGGCGGCGGGCCTGCCTGCCGAACCGGCGGACGGTGAACTGAGCTGGTTTTCCGGACGCAAGAACGCGGCGGGAACGGTATACGATCCGCTCAGTGGAATGTTTGTGCCACACATCGATCACATCGCGGGTTCGAACAAGATGACGGTGAAATTCAATTGGGAAGGCGAACGCCTCCGATCGATTGTTCCTGCTTTTGAGAAGGCGCAGCAGGCCACCGGCGAGAAGCCGTTTGTGTTCACGTATGCGGAAGGCGTGCCGCACGCGGCTGCGGTGGATGCTGGCGACGCACCTCGAAAACTGCCGAAAGATCCCGATGCGCTGCTCAAGGAATCGAACGTGGTGTTGCCCAACAATCCACTCGTCGACGCACCCGCAGTGCAGCGGTTGAGCGGCAAGGCCGTCACGGTGGGGGTGGCCGGCAATCGATATTTTCATCCTTTCGTTTGGGAGCGGCCCTATTTCTTCGCCCTCACACACGACGCGCAGGGTCGCTTGCAGTCCGCGCGGCAGATTGCGGATGCGGAGACCCGCGGCTCCGGACTCGTCGAAATCGAGTTTGAATGGAACGGCTCGCGGCTCACTTCTGTGCACGGCTTTTCATTGTCGGAAAGCGGTGCGAGAGGCACACAGGTCTATTCCCGGACTCTGAACTACGTCCAAGACAAGCTGATGGGCGAAGAGATCAAGGCTGGTCAGAAGGACTCGAAAATCAAATACGTCTGGAACGGTGGATCGCTCGTTTCCGCCGAGTGCGACAAAGACGAAACGTTGGATAACCGCTCGCGCAATGTAGTCTTCGCCGTCGCAGGCGGAGCGCGCGGGCGTGGAAAATGATCAGGGGGGAATGTGATACGGAAACTACTTGTACTGGCGGCGGCTTTGCTTCCGCTGAGTTTCGGACAACAACAGAATGAGGATGGCAAACGCGTTGCGCTCGTGATCGGCAATGACAACTATTCCATCCGGCCATTGCAAAACGCCGTGAACGATGCTCGTTCCATGCAGAAAGCCCTTTCGGCCGCCGGTTTTCTAGTGATTGAACGCGAAAACGCCGGCAAAGTGGGGATGGAGGAAGCCGTTGCCGCATTCCTCGAAAAGATCGGCCCGGGCGATGTCGCGTTGTTTTACTATGCAGGCCACGCGATTCAGATCGATAATGAGAACGTGCTCGTGCCCACCGATTTCACAGAAGCGAGGAGCCTCATTGACGCGAAGTTCAAGTCGTTTAGCATGACTCCCGTTTTGGGATACCTGAAGACTTCGCGAGCCAAAACAATCGTTTTGATCATTGACGCTTGCCGCAGCAATCCCGTCGCGCAAACGCACTCACTGAAGGCTGGCCTAGCCACGCCGCTCGAGGCGGGCAAGAACACCTACATCGCCTTTTCCACCAGTCCCAACAACGTCGCGGGCGACAATCCGAATGGCCGCAACAGTTGGTTCACCGAAGCGTTGGCGGCTACGATTGCCGTTCCTGCGCTGACGATCGACGACGTCTTCACACGGGTCCGCGACAAGGTTGAGAACGCAACCGCAGGCAAGCAGACGCCGTGGTCCTATTCGAGTCTAACCAGTAAATTTTACTTCTATCCGCCTCGCAGTGGCGAATCTGAAAATAACGAATCCTTGATCGCGAAGTGGCTCGAAGACGCATTGCGCAACGAGCAGTACGGCAACTGGACCGAAGCCATCGACCTGGCGGAACGCATCGTTAAGCAGAAGCCCGGCGGGATTGTGGAAGAGACCGCCAAGAGTCGCCTTCCTTATTTGAAGGCGCGCGACGCAGCCCAGACGAGCATCGAACGTGGCGAGTATGCCGCGGCGATCGCCCAGTTCGATCAGGCTTTAAAACTCGAGCCGTTCGATGTGGACGCCGCGTTTGAAGGTTCCAGCGGTGCGATGCTTGCCGACGATTTGCCGCGAGCAGTGCAGTTGTTGCAGATCGTGCGTCAGCGCGGAACCACTCCGGAAGTGCAGCGGGCAGAGGCGATCCTGAAGGAGCTCGGAACAGCGGAGCCAGCAGCGGCTGCCGCTTTAAAGGGTGGCGCAGTGAAGCCACCGGCCGTGCAGGAGGTCTTTCACACCCATCGCTTTGGAGTGCCCGATTGGGAAACAGGTTGGAGGCTTGTCCGGCAGGTGCCCGCGCAGGTGGACTATCCGTCCATCGCAAAGAAGCTTCCGCCACCGCCGGTCATTGCCGCGCCCGTACCCGTTGCAGTGCCGGTGCCCACGGCCCAGCAGCAGCCCGCGGAACCGGTGCACACCGCGGTTGTCGAAGCGCCGCAGGTGATCACTTTGGATGATCTCTATGTCGAGGTGAAAGCCGTTGCCGGCACCCGCGATCTCGTCACCGAAGAGTTCGGACAGATTACCATCAAGGCCACTTCGAAGAAGGAAATTGGCCTGATGCTTGAGGGCCGCGCGGTAAGCCGAAAGCTTCCCTATACGGCAAAACTGCCGCCGGGCAGGTATGAAATACGCACGATTGAGGCAGGCAAGGCGCGATCGGAACGCCGTGTGGAAGTGAAGTCCGGCTTGAATCCAGACTTGGTGTTGCAGTGATGAGAAGTCTGTTTGTGCTCATGGCCTGCGCACTGTTACCGGCACAGGAATGGACGGACCGCGCCGAATACGACATGGCATTGAGCGTCCGTGCGCAGCCTGCGCCGCAGCCTCGCCTGACGTTGCTCGATCAGTGGAAGTTGAAATATCCGAACTCGCCGATGCGAATGGCACGTGCGGAACTGACTCTGGGAGCAGCGCAAATGCTGGCAGACACGGGGCGGATTCTCGACGCGGCGCGCGATCTCATTGCGGCCGACGCGAACAGTTTCACCGGGCTTTATTGGATCGCTTTGCTTGCGCCGAGCCAAACGCCTGTGACACCGAAATTGGTTACCGAGGCGGAAAGTGCGGCGCGAAAACTGCTGAAGGGTGCGGACGCCTACTTCGCATCCGCTGCTGCAAAGAACCATCTTCCACAGAAAAAGCTAGCGATAGCGATGGCACATCGCACGCTTGGTTGGGTGGAATGGCGCAGCAATAAGATCGATGCCGCTCTCGTCGAGTTGCGGGCAGCGCTCGACATGAACCCGCGTAGCGGCGAGGTTTCCGCATGGATGGGAGCGATTCTCGCAGCGGACGCCGATCGAAGAAAGAAGACCAATGCGATCTGGCATCTGGCACGCGCATCGTCTCTGGATGGCGAAGGCGCGCTGCCCGCGCAACAGCGGCGCGAAGTTCGCGAGTTGCTTGAGACCGCTTACACAAGCCATCACGGCGCACTCGATGGACTCGACGAAGTTGCCGCGAAGACGCGCGACACTGTTCAGCCCCCGGATACATTTTCCATCGAATCTGCGACAGAAGTTGCCGCCCGCAAAGCCGACGAGGCATTGGCGTTGTCCAATCCTCAGTTGTTCGAGTGGATCAAGATCCGACGCAGGCTAACCGGCCCAGATGCAGACGCGGAGTTCCGCAAGCTCGAAGGCGTGGCATTGCCAACGATGAAGGGTTGGGTGGTCCGATGCGACGGAGGTCCAAAGCCGAATGAAGTGATCGTCGGCGTGCAGGATTCCTCGATCGAAGAGGTGGTGTTGAAGTTGGACGTAAGAGCGCCCAAATGCCCTGCCAGTGGCTTGGCATTGGAGTTCGAGGCGCTTCCCGTATCTCTGGTGAAGGATCCGTTCCGAGTGACGGTGGGAGTCGAACTGAAAGCGATTCGCGGCCTGTAGTTTCGGCTAGACCTTCTCAGGAACCACATACGGAGCACGATACTCACGGCTCACCAGCTTGTTCGCTTCCGCCGCACCCGTGCCGGTAAAGCGCATGGCTGCGGGATCGAAATTCAACTCGCCACCCACGCGATAGGCGATGTTTCCCAAGTGGCAATACGCCGTCGAGATCGCCGTGTCTTCCACTTCGGCATGCAGCAACTTGCGATCGCGCGCACGGACGGCGTCGGCGAAGTTCGCGAAATGATCGAGGTTTGCTGGGAATTCGGTCACCTCCGGCTCCAGTTGCTTGTTGCGACCGAGCCGGACCTTGAACTTTCCATCCGCCATCAGATGCAAATGCCCTTTGGTTCCGAAGAAATCCCACGACATCGGCTCTTGCGTGTACAGCCCGCGCAACTGGCCGACCATCGTCGCGCCATCTTCGAACGTCCACGTGACATTCTGCGTATTCGGAGTCTGGCCTTGATCTTTGTATCCGAAGCGTCCGCCGTTCGAATGCACCTTCACTGGATACTTGCGATTCATGCCCCAACGCGCCAGATCCGTCAAATGCGGTCCGTTGTTGCCCAACTCGCCATTGCCGAAATCCCAGAACCAGTGCCAGTTGTAGTGGACGAGATTCTCATGATAGGGCTGCATCGGTGCGGGTCCGACCCAGAGGTCCCAATTGAGCCATCCCGGCACTGGCTTTTGCTCTTTGAACCCAATGGAATCGCGACCGCCGGGGAAGACGAAAGTGCTGTGATAGATGTCACCGATCAGTCCACTATGTATCAGTGAAACCGCCGTGCGGAAGCGGCCCCACCAACGGCGTTGCGTGCCTCCGGCGGCGATACGGTTGTACTTGCGCGCGGCTTCGACGAGCTTGACACCCTCGAAAAGGTTATAGGAAACGGGCTTTTCGACGTAGACGTCCTTACCTGCCTGCATCGCCCAGATGGCCGTAAGCGTATGCCAGTGGTTCGTCGTCGCGATGGTCACCGCGTCGATGTTCTTGTCATCGAAGATGCGGCGCATGTCGGATTCGATCTTCGGCCGCTTGCCGGTTTGCTTGAAGACAGTGGATGCCGCAGCCTCTGTGCGATTGCCATCGGGATCGCAGAGCGCTGCGATTTCGAGATTCGCGACAGGCATCATTTCCTTGATATGTGCGGACCCACGGGATCCGACGCCAATCACGGCGACGCGCACCTTGTCATTGGCTTGCGCCCACGTCTGTAGTGCGCCGGCGGAAGCGGCCGTGAGGAAGTGTCTGCGTTTCATCTCCTGACTAGTCTATCGCTTGATTCGGCTACCGAACAGCGACGATCCAATAGGTTCCTGCGAGGCAGAGAAGGAGCGTGGTCAGAAGGGCGTGACCGGTGACCATCGCGTTGCCAGGTGGCCAATCGCGATGGTCGTACCCGAAGATATCGACGAGGATGCGGATTGTCCAGAACGCGCCTGTTTGTGCAGCCAAGGCTCGCGCGAGAGGCTGCGTACGCATGGCGATATCTTCGCGCCAACCGAGGCGAGTGGGCACTTGTAGACTCGCTACAAGGACGAGAAAGTGTCCGATGCCTGCGATTGTTATCGCAAAGGGCAATAGCTCTTGGGAAGCAAGCAACGAGCCCAGCCATCGATCGAAGGGCACAACGAACGTCGCGCGGAACTGCCCGTGGAACAACAATGGCAGCGGCACGAGGATGAACAGCCAAGTCGCGAAACGGCCGATGCCGCGCAGGTGGATGAGGACTGCGTGCAGTGAGAAGTAGAGCAGAGGACCGCCCCAACCCGCGCCTGCCGGAAAGCTGAGAGCGGCTTCATGAAAGATTCCAGAAAGGATGAAGGTCGCAGTGATTGCGTGGCGGCGTCCGAACCATCGACGGAACGGTTTCAGAAAGAGCAGACGGTTCATCTCGACAAAGGCGAGATTCCAGCGATGGCTCTTGAAGAGCGGCGGAGCGGCGAATCCGCAGGCGCGCAATAGCCAAGGCAGAATATCCGCAAACCCGAAGTGGATGGCGAGCAGCATCGCGGCGATGCCTAATATCTCATGCGGACGCTCGTGCGTCAGAGCAAGAGCGAACATCGCACCGAAGCCTGCAACCATGGGCATCCAGGCGCGCGGAAACACTTGGGGTTCGATGATGCGACTGGCTGCGTTGGCAGCGACCGCAAGAGGATCCATCCCAGGCGGTACGGATCAAAGTCCAGAGTTTCAGGATCCACAACAGGACGAAGGTCGCGAGAAAGAGCCGGAATCCGGGTGTCATTTGTGAGCCTCTTCAGAAAGGGATTTGACGTGGTTGAGAACGCGCAGATGGATGCGGTGAACGATAGCGTCCGACCAGATACGCCAGTAGAGATCGGGCCCAAGTCCGTGGCGATACCAGGATGTTCCTTCGACTCGCGTCCCTCTGCCACCATTGATCGGCGTGAGCACAAACTGGCCGCGTTCGGATTCCATGTAGCCATGCAGGTGCTTGGGTTGGATGTCGCCGTAGAACGAGAACTCGCGCATGGGGGCTGGGTTCCCGGTGACATCGAAGGCGAGATTGCGAGGCTTGTCGAAAGTGGTGATGGGCTCGACGAAGCTGCCGGTGGAAAAATCGCAATAGCGTGTGGATCCGACTCTGCGAGCACGGGTTGGATAGGCGATGCCCGCGCGGAAGTACCATTCCCGTGGTTCCGGGATGTCGGGAAGTTCGACGACATAGCGCCAGACGGTTTCGGGCGGAGCCGCAATTTCGATGGTCGTCACAATCGGGCGGACGGGCGGTTGGGCGGCGATGTCCCAGGCGAGGGATCCGGGGATGAGGGCGAGCATGAATCCTGCGGTTGTGGTTGATTTTCGCAGGTTGGCTGCGAGGAAGCCTCCAAGCGCGCCGAGCGGCGCTGCGATGGGGATGGCCATGAGAATACAGATGTAATCCTTCGAGGCCCATGAGCAGGAAGAGCAGGCAGCCGAGGAGGGCCGCGCGCATTCCGTAGTAGGCGGCCGCGGAGTCATGCTCCGGGTTGAGGAAGACCGTTAGGCCCCCTGCAAGCATTGGCAGAACGAGGAAGAGGCAGAAGCCGTAGACTCCACCTTGCATCAATAGCCAGCCGCTGAGGACAAGGATGCCCAGAGCGGCCATTTGGGTCACTCGACGTTTGCTCATTGGTTATAGCTTTCTAAGATTTTGGCTTGCGGCGTTTGGCCCAAGCGGAGACCGATCCCGCAGCCACGCACAGAATCAGGGCGAGCAGGAACAGGAGTACGACGACGAACACGAGTTGCAACATTTCAGTTCTTCCTTGCGACTCGATCAAGCCACCAGATGGCGCTGGCAGCGAGCACGACACAGATCGCCCACCGGAAGCAGGAGCCGATCCAGAAATAGTCGAAGCGCTTCCGCCTTAGGGCGGCTACAAATTGCCACCATTCCTTTGTTCATGTTTTTCCCTCGGAAACCAGGACGAGCGTTGCAACAAGTCTGGCGGCGAGAAATCCACCGGGGTCACGATCGCACTGTTTCAATCAGGTCGATCGCGGCTTTGCGAATCGGGCGGGTGAGCGGTAGCGCCGATAGTTTTACCAGTTGAGTGACTGCCTTGGCGGAGAGATCCACCAGCCTTCCAGTGCGAGCTTGGCCTACAGACTCATCCGTCACCCAGAAGAAGATCACTCCCATTTGATACATCCAGAGAACCGACGGCAGATGCGGCGCGATATCGCGCGGAACGGCGATGCCGCAGTCCTCGACGATGCGCGCAAACCAAGCGGTGTCGGCATCGCGAATGGCCTTGGTTTGCTCGCTGAAGGGCGAGAGCGGATGCGCCGGATCCGCACCGTTGCGCAACAAAGCGCGGAGTACCGATCGGAAGGGCAGAAAGTAGTCCATCTTGGTCCGCAGAATGGCGCGGAGCCTCTTCTCAAGGCCCTTCTCTGCCCCGACTGCAGCTTCAATTCGGGGCTGCATCGCTGTGGACGCCATTGCGTAGAATGCCTGTACGATCGCATCCTTCGATTCGAAATAGTAGTAGGCTGCACCGGTGGCGACGCCCGCGCTGGCGGCGATATCGCGCATGGTGGTTTTGTCGTAACCGTGGGTGCGGAAGAGTTCGAGAGCGGCTTCGAGAATCCTGAAGCTGGTTTCTTCTGACTTGGTCTTTGCCATTTCGTTTTTGAATCCGTTCAAAACTAGAATACGCGACCGCAACGCACCCGTCAAGAGATCTTTTGAACATGTTCAAAGCGGCGCCCTGACGGTCCAGCAGGCGGCGCTGGTGGGCCTGCAGGAGTCGAAACTGCGCAGATCCGCCAGGTCGATTCGAACGGCTGGCCCGGTTCCACTCAATACGAATTCCAGATTGTCACCCTGCGCCTACGTGTACAAGCTGAGCGGTGCACCCATCAGCGAGACTTTCCGGTTGCCACACAATACGCATGGGCCGCCGAACCGATCACAACCGACTTGCTTTGATTCGGCGATGGCCGGAATACCATCGGAATGGCCCAGCTAAGAGCAAACCCAGACAGCCTTGTTTTCCGACGTTGCTTTCCGGTCTTGTGGAGACCGGGATCACAAAGGATTTCGCATTCTGGTGGCAAGTCAGAATCACTTGAACGTCACCCATCATGGCGCGGCACCGGATACGGACTCATGAAACTAGTGAGCATCGGTTGCGGCGGCTTTGCGGATCTCGGCTTTGGCGTTCTCCGCGACCAGCAGGTTCCGCGGATGCCGATCTCCGGCATCTTGGCGAATGTGGCGATGATATCGGCGGCCTGGTCGCGATGATCAAGCCGCGAGCATTCGATGAGGTCGGCGCTATTTGACCGTGTTGACCGTGGTCCACGAGATCGTCTTTCGCCAGGCGCCCGGTTCACCAGCCCGATCTTGAGCTGGCGTCTTCAATTGTCAAAGAACAAACTACGCATTCTCAGATTGCCCACTCGCGAATGCTTGTGGCTCAGCAGGGTCTTGCCCTGGCTCAGTGTTGCGGGTGCTCGGGCCGAGTGGCGGAATTGGCTTCGTTGTGCGATATTTTTTTGTGCGTTTCCTTCTGGATCTCGCGGAGTGTTTTGTAGGCGCGTTCGTAGTGACGGTGGAGACGTGATTCCTGACGCTGGACGTTTTCGTAGGCTCCAGCCTGGCTGCGGTCCAGGAGTTGTAGCGCGTATGCCACGCGGGCGGGTTCCTGGATGGATTCGAAGCGTTCGTCGATGAGTTCCGCGGTTTCCTCGACCTGGAGATCGATGGTGGCGGTTTCGATGTAGCGTGCGCGGATGAGACGCCATTCGCAGTCGGCCATGCGTTCGACGAGGCGGCGCTCGACGTCGTCCTGGGGTTGGAATTTGGCGATAAAGGCTTGGGTATTGTCGTCGTAATCCTCTTGGCGTTCGTTGTCGAGGACTTTGATTTGGGAATTGATTCCGTGTTTGATGGCGTTGCGGCTGGCGCGGGCTTTTCCGTCGGCGGATTTGGGTCCGGTAGAGCGGAGTGCGTTGCGCCGGTTGGCTGAGATTTGGGCTTCCGATGACATGTTGTGTTTGTCTCCTTCTGTTCTTTTTGTAGCAGGCGGTGTCAAGAATTATGGTCCGTAGTGGCATGGCAGTTGTCTGGAACTAGTTGTTATGGAGCGGGTTGAAAGTATTTTGGTGGGCTTGTGAACGGGCATCCGAGCACTTCAACATTCCTGCTGGCGCGGCGCGACGTTGGCACCTGGACAGGCTGCACCGTTTTTTGTCAAGTGTTTTGGGTGGGCGTGGTGGGTGGCGAACCCG
>CAZCPL010000043.1:0-29323 GCA_964500255.1 uncultured Solibacteraceae bacterium
GTCGACCACAGCCTTGTCGGTCCAAAGTCGCGATACTCGGCCACAGGCGTAGTCCTTCGGGTCTGCTGAAAGGTCTTGCCATCCGGGGAAGAGCGCAAGCGGTCGACCGAGTCGAAGTCAGTCAGTTCACCAGACTCGGCGAATGTGACCTTTGCGCTGATCGTTTGGCCTGCATAGACCAACGTCGCCCGGGCACTTTTTGCGTCGATCTCTTCCCAACGAATATCGCTGGTGACGAGGGTCGCAGGTGCCAGCAAAAACATGTCATTGAGTACCGTGACCGTCTCGCCGCGGTTCATCTCAGCCCCTGCAGCGTCGGCGACCGTCACCAGCGAAGCCAGTTTGACTCGCATCGTGGCCGATCCGTCACGGAAGACATGCAACGCTTCGATTGGGAGACCGGCTTTGGTAGCCTTCATGAGGAAAAACCGGGATGGGTGCGCCCCACTGGATTGGTAATCCCCAAAGGTATTGAACTGTTCCGCCGTAAACTTCATCCAAGGTTCGGCGGGTGCCCCTCGGATCTTTCCGCGCATTCGGGCACGGACGTTTCGAACACGAGGCTGCCCGACGGCGCCGGACGCGCGAACGTATTTCTGGACAACTCGTGGCAGGTGGGCGAGATCGGCGTCGGTCAAGACTGGGAGCGCACTGGACTGCCTTGTGTTCTCTGCGATTGCGCGGTCATACTGCGCCTGGAAGCTTCCGTGGCGATTCGAGAGATAACCGTAGGCCGCCGCGATGAGGAGAATCACGTTGGCGACTGTCCCATACTTGGCGTCGCTCCAAGACGACGTGATGAGTGCCTGCGAGACGACGGCGGCGACCGCGCCAATAACCCACCACCACTTTGGCCACGCAAGCAGACCGAAAACCGTTGCCAATTGCAGCAGGGCAGCGATCAGCCACAAGGTTCCTGCTGGCCTTGAAATCGGCTGCAACAATTGCGGAACCTGAGCAATTCCGAACGCTTTCGCCGCGCCGATCAAGTGAATCAGACCGTGCACTGCGAGAAGCGCTCCCAAAAGAAGTCTCATCTTGGTGCACCCAATTCAAATCCGAGTCCAACTGAGCTCAAGCTCCCCGCCAAACTTCCAATCAGGTCGTTCCGTTTCGTCACATGTTGTGGATTGGCCCGTTGCCATTGCAAGCATCGCCGTGAGAATCCCATTGCCATGTGTCTCATGCCGGTGACTTTGCATTTATGACGCCATTGCCTGCTTGGCGGCAAAAAAGGAACGCAAGCCATTGAAGGCCCACGATGAGGGCTGCGTCATTCGATCGACGCCCCGGCCTTCAGGGCGACCGCAATTTGCCATCTGACCGTATTTTGGTAAGGGGAGATCACGTGAAGTTGCTGGTGTCGATGGGCGCGAGCAGGAACGCGCTGCGCGCTTTCCGGCCGCCCAAAAGCGACAGATACCCACACACGCCGTTTGGACAGCTTACTGAAACGGCGTGGACGCGATCGGCCTGCTTCGGGCCTGGGTTGCAATGGATTCGTTCCAGTCGAAGACCTTTTCGGCAACGACCAGCCTCAAGTGCTGGCCGTCGGGTTGAACTATGACACGCCGAAGTGGAATCGCAACCGGGCCACGAAGGAACTGGTGAGCGGCTGGACTTTTGGCGGCATTCTGCGCTATCAAAGCTGCTTCCCGATCCAGGCACCCAACTCCAACAACGCGCTGGCCAGTCTGCTGTTCCGCGGCGGCGCGCGACGGCACCTGCCGGCGAGGGTGCCCACGGCGGCGACAATTGCCAAGGCTGCCACATGCCAAGGCGCCAAGCGCCGAGGCCAATCACAGCATGTTTACGATCACTGGATCCGCTGAACGGTGGCTTGTTGCCCAGCGGGCGCTTTACGGCCAGCTTCGGCTCAGCAGGAATGTCGAAATTGTCGACCGCGTCCGGATGGGCGGGATCAAATGGCGCCAAGCCAGGGCTGGACAGGACGGCAGCGATCTCTTCGTTCAAATGCAGCAAGTTCCGATTTTGACAACCCTGTTCGCCTCATAAGGACGTCGGGCGGACCGCCTTGCAACGATCTCTCAGCAACAAGGACAGTTGATCGAGCGTCGGATAAATTGTAAACTATATAGTTGACAGGTCGAACATAGCGGCATAGGATAAAGAGAGCGGTAGTCAGCTTCAAAAACAAAGGACTCGAAGAGATTTACCTCACCGGCAAGACCAGACGGATCGGCTCGGAATATGTGAGGGAGTGCGTACGTGTCCTTCAATCGCTCGAAGTGGCCCTGAGGAAATGAACGTGACGGGGTACCGGTTCCACAGTCTAAGAGGCGACCCGCAACGATGGTCTGTTCGTGTCACCGCGAATTACCGCATCACGTTCGGCTGGTCCGGCGAAAATGCGCTTGACGTTGATTTTGAAGATTACCACTAGGCGCAAGATTAGGAGAGACTCGATGGAACGAAGAAATGGATTGCCGCTCGTGCATCCGGGCGAGATCATTAGAGAAGACATTCTTCCTGAAACTGGCCTGTCCGTCACGGACGCTGCCAAGGCTCTTGGGGTGTCGCGTCAGATGGTTCATGACATTCTGGCCGGGCGAAAGCCGCTGTCCGCTGTGATGTGCATGAAGGTCTCCCGCTTGTTTGGCAGCACACCGGAATTTTGGATGCGGCTGCAATCGGAATACAACCTGAAAAAAGCTGCCCAGAACAAAAAGGTCATGGAACGCGTCGCCCGGATTGTACCCCTGAAGTTGCTCGACGAAATCCGCCCCTGACCGTCGCGATTAGTTGCGGCAGGAAACACTGCAATAGCGTTGGCCACGGTCGCAATGTTGGCAGATGAAGAACACGACGAAGCAGGCTGCGGCATTGCAGGTCCTTTGCCGGAAGATGAGTTCGTGCGTTGCCGTTGCCGTTGCTGCCGCAGCCATGCGTTGCCGCAAACGGCGCGCGAGCAAGTTGGACTGGACAAACCTCTCCCGTCATGGCACGCTGCCAGTGGCAATACGAGTCTTTTTGAGATCAAATCCTCCCTGCGGTTCGGACTGTTTCTTCCGGCTTATCTGCAACTTACCCGGAACCACTTTATACAGCAGCATCGCTATGCAACAATCAGGCAGCGGCAACTTTTGCTCCCAGGTCACCTGCCGTGGCCTTTCGCATTTGCCCGCTGGTACAAGAGAGACACAAACAAAAAATGCAGAAACGAACCGGGGGAACTTCAACAAAAGAAAAGACCGAACCTCACAAAACACACCGAAAAGTCGGCTCCAGAACGCCAACCCGAGCGAAAATCCGATGCCAGGCAGATCGGTTTTGACACCCGTTTGCGCGTATAGTGTTGAAGGGCGTAGTGCGCAACCTTTGCGTCGTCCCACGCGTCCACTCGCAGTGAATAGTAAGTTGATGACAATGAAGGAGATTCGTAAACCCATGCGGAAGATGACACTGGCCACTTTGGGATTTGGACTCGTTGCCGGGGCTTTCGCCGCCGATGGTCCGGATCTGGCCGCTCGAAAACTGTTCTATCAGGACAACCAGCCCGAGGTCGTGTTCAAGGCCATCGCGGTCGCGGCAAGGCCCGCCAACCTCACGCCCCCGAAACCCACGCTACCCGTCAAAGGTCAGCGTCCGCCCCAAATGCCTCCCAACGCGAGTATGCTCGCCGCAAAGGCTCAGCAGGCCCTGTCGAACGCCATCGCAGCCTACACGCCCGACGGGACCCCCGTCCGCAAGGCCGCCAACCTCGGCGTGCGCTACAACATTATGAAGGTCAATCCCGCTACCGGCGAACAGGTGGCCGTCCCCTCCGATTCCACATTCAAGAAGGGCGATTGCGTCGCCATCCGCATGGCTCCCAATCGCGGAGGCTTCCTCTATGTCTTCAATCAGGCGACCTCCGGCAAATGGCAGCCGCTGATCCCGTCCGAAGATCTGCCGGAAGAGCCGTCGACTGTGAAGCCCTATCAAGTGCTTTCGATCCCCACACAGAACTGCTTCGAGATGGACGACCCCGCGGGCGACGAGCGCCTCTTCGTGATGATCACCGAGAAGCCTGAGGACATCAAGAACATCGACGACATGCTCAAAAAGCTCGGCAAGCCCGCAGGGCAGCCCGGTGCGCCGCCGCAGCGTCCAGACGCCATGGTGCTCGCCATGAACAACCTCAGCAACACGATTCAGGGTCTGCAGAGCCAGATGGCCAGCCGCGACATCAAGATCACCAAAGTCGCCCAACCGATGTCGAAGATGGAGTTGCCCCACACCGTCTTCTTCACGAACGCCGCAGCCAGCACCAACGACAACTTGATCATGGAAATCAAGCTGAAGCACAACTAGCCATGAAACTCTCTTTGTTCTTGTTCGCCGCGGCCGCCCTGTTCGCCACCGACACAAAAGACGGCTACGTCCAGGTGTCGCTCGAACGCCAGGAAGGATCCGACTGGAAAGCGCTCGATCCGCGCGTCGTCCTCGACGCCAAAGATCGCATCCGCTTTAAGTTTGAGACCACCTACTCGGGCTTTCTCTACGTCTACAATCGCGGATCCGATGGATCCACAGACCGGCTCCTGCCAGGCGATGGCGCTGACAATCGAGTCGAGCCCGGCAAGTCTTTCACCGTTCCTTCGGCAGGATCCTTCGTCATCGACGGGCCTGCCGGCTTCGATGTCACCTACTGGATCGTCAGCCCGGAACCGCTTGCCCGCATCCCGATGTTCGACGATGCCCCCAAAACCATGACCGGGCCATCCACACTGATCCCGCGCTGCAAAGAAGGGCTCATCGCCCGCGGCGGCAACGGTGGTGGATGCCTCGATGAACGCGCCGGTCCTCAGGCAACGGCGAACCCCGGCAAGATCGTGCCCAAGGCTCAATCCACGTTGCGCGCACGTACGATACGTCTTGAAAAAGATGGTGAAGCGCGCATCGCCGCGCCCACTTCCAAGCAGGCTCCGTTGATCTATGAATTCCGGGTGGCGCACAAATGAGGATCCTGTTTTTCATCGCCGTAGCGACGGCTCTTGCTCAAGCACCGAAAGATCCCCTCGGAGCACGCGACATTAAGATCAAGCGAGTCGCCTCTCCCTCTGAATTGGGACAACAAGTCCGCACCCCGCGCGGCTACGCCCTCATCGTTGGCGTCGGCAACTACAAGAACCTTCCGAAAGAGGAATCGTTGCGCTTTTCCGAAAGCGACGCCGAGGCAGTCTACCGCACCCTCATCAGCCAGGAGGGTGGACGCATGGAACCGGAAAACGTCCGCAAACTCATTGGACCCAAAGCCACACTCGCCAACATTAAGGATGCTCTCGAGAACTGGCTGGTCAAAGTCGCCAAAGAAGAAGATCGCGTCATCGTCTACTTCGCGGGCCATGGTTTGGTCGACAAGAGCCGCGGCTATCTCGCGCCGTACGATGTCTCTAAGGACAACATCGCTGCCACAGGATATCCGATGGAAAAGCTCGGAACCGTTCTTGGGCGCGACATCAAAGCCGCCTGGAAAGTGCTACTCACCGACGCCTGCCATTCCGGCAAGATCACGCCCGAAACCTCACAGGAGGCCGTTTACGAGGGTTTCCAGAAGCTGCCCAAGAACTTTCTGACGCTCACTTCGAGCCGGGAAAGCGAAGTCAGCTTCGAGGATCCGGCCCTCGCCACCGGTTTCGGCCTCTTCTCGTACTATCTGGTGCAAGGCTGGGAAGGCCAAGCAGATGTCGATCCGCGCGATGGCATCATCACGGCCGACGAACTGATCGACTACGTTCGCAACGAAGTCCGCGCCTATGCCCGCAGCAAAGGCGCGCGTCAAACTCCGACAGAACGCGGCGATTTTCCGTCGGACATGTGGCTCGGCTTCAGCAGCGATCGCCGATCGAAGCTGACGCTCGCATCACAGCCGCAACTCGCCAACGGCACGCTCATTGTCGAGGTCAATCTCGACGAAACGGAAGTCTATGTCGACGACAAACTCGTCGGCAAAGCGAGTCCCGGTAAAGAACTGCGCATCCCCGGGCTCTCTTCAGGACCCCACGTCATCAAGGGTGTCCGCATGGGCTACGATCCGGCCAGCAAAGAAGTGCTGGTGGTTCCAGGGCAGGAAGCCACCGTCAGCCTGCGTATCCAATACAAGCGGAACATCAAAAAAGCCGCCCGCGAGTTCTACGACCAGGGCATGGAAATCTACGGTCGCCGCAAGAGCGAGAGCGATCTCAAGCGCGCGGCCGAATTGTTCGCCAAGGCTCTGAAGGAAGAAGGGCAGTACTCCGAGGCTGCCCTCGGACTCTGCCTCACCCAACAGATCCTGCAAGAGACCGAAGCCGGCAAGAAGTCCTGCAAGAAAGCGATTGACATCGATCCGGACTACGTCGAGGCGCGCGTCCACTATGGGGCGCTCCTCGTCGAGTCCGGAGACACCACCGAGGCCATCCGGCAGTTGTCCGAAGCCACCCGACGCGATACCAGGAACACCCAGGCGTATTCGCATCTCGCCGAGGCCTTCTTGCTTGCCAAGGCTTATGACAAGGCCGAGGAGGCCGCAAACAAAGCGGTGGAAGTATCGGCCAGGAACTCGCAAGGCTATCTCTTCCGCGGCGACGCGCGGCGCATGCAGAAGAAGTTCGCCGAGGCCCTCATCGACTACAAAAAGTATCTGGAACTCGACAACTTCATCGCGCCCATCTACCAAAAGGTCGGTGTCGCGCTCATCGGTTTCGGACTCTCCCATCGCAATGCCGGACAGAAGCGCGTCTTCGCCACACAACGGTCAAGCGCCTACTTCGGCATGTGCGGCTGCGAAGCCGAATTGAAGAATTACCTGCGTGCCCGCGAGTATTGCGAGAGGGCGATCTCTTCCGACAAGGGCGACGCGTCCAGCTACTACATGCTCGGCACGGTTTTCATGGATCTTTTCAACCGCGACAACCGGCGCGACTATCTGGTCAAAGCGCAGGACAGTATCCAGCAGGCTCTGTCGATCAACCCCGCCGCGGAGTTCGCCGGAGACGCGAAGAAGAACCTCACGCAGATCCGAGAGTTCCTGCCGATGGTCCGCTAGGCGCGGCACGCGCCGGTTTTCCGCTTGGGGGAGAACCTTCGGGAGGTCCAGTGAGCGTCGGATTGGGCCGCGCGGAGAACCTCGGGCGCCGTTGTCCGCTTACCGTGAGGGTGCCCGCGCTAACCAGGCAAGGACGCGTCCATCGCCAATACCCGCGGCGGTGGCAGTTGGAACCGCTCTTCCACGTGGCGTAGCAGGTTCCACTTGCTTGCGTCCTTCTCGGAGCAGTCTTCACCGTGCAGAAACGCCGGTGCGATCGAGATTTCGCCAATCGCCTTGCCCTCGTGGAACCGCAACAGGTTGCTGACGCTGAAGTCGGCGAAGACTCTTCGGCGCATGGTCTCCGCAATAACGTCGAACCAATCGCTCACAATGCCTACGCAATAGCCCTGCTTGCGCAATGCCACCACGCGCCGGGCTGCAAGATCATCCAGCGGCATGGCGCGAGCGGCTTCGACAAAATCCTTGCGAGGAAGCCCAGCGAGGCACGAAGCGATCTTACGGACACGGTGCGCGGACCCAACGGAAGACTGCTCCAAACAATGCAGGATCTGATCGAGCTTGCCCGCCTTGCGGCCGAGTTCCGGCAGGATGCGGCTCCGCAGCAGCATGTCGTCCATATCGAAAAGCGCGAGCTTCGCGGCTTTGCCAACCTTACTCATCACTGCGGGAAGCGCCGAGGACTTGCGCCGTTCCAGTTCCTGCACTTCCTGCAACTGCGCCCTGCACAGCCGACCGTAGAGATCCGCGCGATGCATCAACGCACACACGACTTGCGAGGCCATGCGGCCCAACGCTTCGAGAGTTTGGCTGTCGTGTTCCAGGTGGCCAATATCCACCTCGACGATCCGCGCATGGGCGACGAAGTGTGCGTCTATGAGCAGCGCAAGATCGACGCCATAGTCGTTTTCGAACTCAAGCTGCGATAAGGTTTCGCGGCGTGCGGCAATGATGCCTCCGAGCGGCTGCGCGAAGTGGGCGAATTCGGGAAAGAAGATCTCGATGAGCGGCTTGGCGGTCAGAGTCGTCACGCGGCCCGCTGAACGGCTGAAGCGCGCCTTCACAAAGTCCGCCTCATTGGCGAGAATCGGGGCGGTGAGCCTTTCCAACAGGTCAGCGGCCAAACCTCGCAGATCGCCGTCGAGATAGACGATCACATCGCCATTGGCTTCGTGCAGTCCGTCTTCCATCGAAGCGCCTTTGCCAAGCAGGCTGCTGGTGACCACGCGGGCACCGGCCTGCCCGGCGCAGCGGCGTGTATCGTCAATCGACCCATCGTCGATGACAATCACCTCGCGCACGTCAGAACACCGTTTCGCCAAGCCGACCACCGTCGCGATGTTTGCCGCCTCATTGAGTGCGGGAATCACGACGCTGATGTTCTGTCGCTGCCTTGCCGGTCCGTTTTGGATCATGCGATGCGCTCCTTCTTGTTCCAAGCTACGCGGTAAGCGCCGCAGAGGCTATCCCGAAAACACACTAGTTGGGCCAATCTACAGCCTTTTCGGGATGCCACATGGCACGGGCAACAAGCGATGCTAGAGAGGTGGTGCTCGCGAAAGTATCCGGTTATGATGAGGGTTCGACGATGCGCGCCAAAGCCAGCACGATCCTCACCGCGGTGGCACTCGCTCAAGTGCTGCTTACCGGCGCAGCGCTCGGCTTTCTCGTCTTCAAGCTGCGCGACATCCGTCGTGAAGTGACGCGCATCGGACATGAAACGCAGCCCTTTCTGAACCAGCTCGCGGACATCGAGAGCGACCTCTATCGCACCTCGATCCTGCTGCGCGACTACATCATTTTGAACGGCCCGGAACAGCAGTTGGTCGATACTGAGTTGACCGGGATTCTGGGCAGAATCTCCAGTTATCCGATCAAAGCGCCGCAGTGGGCACCGCGGAATTTGCGTCCGCAAGTGGAGGCGATCGAAGAAGCGCGACGCGAATATGTTTCGAGTGTCCGGACGGTCACCGCCTGGCAAGAGGTGGAACGCCGCCTGCTCGGCCCCGCCTATCTCGCTCGCCAAGTCACACCGATGCGTGAGAAGTTCACCAAAACCGCGCGGGAAATTTCGACGGTGGCGAGGGAACTGCAAGAATCCCGCAATCAATCGATGGCCGCGACGCTGGGGCAAATACAACTGGCGATTGTGCGTATTCTGTCCGCCGTCGCGATCTTCGGCCTTCTGCTGGCGGGGCTCGCAGTGTTGCGATTCCGTCGCTATGAAGTGGAACGCGAGGTCTACCTCAACAACCTCGAACGCGCGGAGGACGACCTGCGAGGCCTCTCTCAAAAACTGATCGATTCCCAGGAACAGGAACGAAAACGGCTCTCGCGCGAACTGCACGATGAGGTCGGACAAATACTGACTGCACTGCGTGTCCGCCTCGGACGGATCGAGTCCTCGAACAGCGAGTCATTGGAACATCTCATCGCGGCCACCGAACTCGCCGACCGGTCGCTGCGAAGTGTGCGCGAAATGGCCCGCGGACTCCGCCCCGCGATGCTTGACGATCTTGGCCTTGGCCCCGCGCTGCAGTGGATGGGAAGAGACTTCGCCAAGCACAACGAGCTCGACGTGGATGTCAAAATCGAGAGCGAGATCGCGGGGCTTGGAGACGCCCAGCGCACCTGTCTTTACCGGGTTGCGCAAGAGGCGCTGACCAACTGCGTGAAGCATGCCAAGGCCAAATCGGTTCAGATACAGTTGCAGGAATCCGGATCGGAAGTGGTGCTCACGGTGACCGATGACGGCGTCGGATTTCTGCCGGGCCAGTCGGCGGGAATCGGCGTAATCGGTATGCGCGAACGAGTCGACGAATTAGGAGGCGAGTTCGCGGTCTTCACCTCGCCGGGCAACGGAACCAGAATCCGCGCCGGGCTCGCGCGAGGCCGGGCATGATCCATATCCGCATCGCCGATGACCACGACAGCCTCCACAAGGGGACGCGCTCGCTGCTCGAAAAAGAGGCCGTGGCCGTTCCGTCCAGATCCAGTCCGAGCCCGACCGACAATTGGCAATGAGGGAACGCGTGGACGAATTGGGCGGCGAGTTAGCGGTTGTGGCGCGAGGCCAGGCATGATCCGCATCCTTATCGCGGATGACCACGGCATCGTGCGCCAAGGGACGCGCTCGCTGCTCGAGAAAGAGGCTGATCTCCAAGTGGTTGGCGAGGCGCAAGATGGCCGTTCTGCGGTAGCCATGGCCTCAGAACTCAGGCCCAACATCGTCGTGATGGACATTGCGATGCCGCAACTAAACGGTCTGGATGCGGCCGCGCAACTCGGCAAACGACATCCGGAAATCGGCGTGATCATCCTCAGCATGCACGAGGAAGAAGACTATCTGGTTCGCGCCTTATCTGCAGGAGTCAAGGGATATCTGCTCAAAGACACCGCGCAAATCGATCTCGTCAAAGCAGTGCGGGCGGTGATGAAAAAGAAGACATTCTTCAGCCCCACGATCGCGCAGATGCTGGTGGATGACTTCACACGCCAAATGCAGAAGAAGGGCGTCGCCGATTCCTATCTGCTGCTCACCGAACGCGAACGCGAGGTGTTGCAACTGCTGGCAGAAGGCAAGTCGAACAAGGAAGCGGCGACGATTTTGAATGTGAGTCCGTATACGGTGGAAACGCACCGAAACAACCTCATGCAGAAGCTGAACCTGCACAACACAGCGGAAATCGTGCTGTACGCGGTCCGCAAGAAAATCATTTCCTAGCTAGCAAACCCTCTGAAGTTCGGTACTAGTGCTGCCGATAGCTAAGTACTAGGAGCAGCTTGACATGTTGATACGAGATTCCGCAATTCTGAAACTCCTGATCTTCGGACTCATGGCTTTCATCGTCCTCTTCACTTATTGGGGAGAAGACAACGCCGCGAGACCTGGTTGGCTATTGATGGCGGCAGCCCTGATGGGCTTGTTGCTGATGTTTGACCTACCTGGGTTAATCCAACGCAACAGTTCGCTGGGCCTACTCATGAACGGCCTCGATCAATCCCTCGCTATTGGAGATCACGAACGAGCCGAAGAGTTACTCAACGTCGCACGCCGCCGCCTGGGCTTAGGAAAGTCGAAAATGCATCAACATCTTGATCTGGCCGAAGGAACCATGAACTTCCGCGAAGGCCGCTACGAAGAAGCGCTCGCGAGCCTGGAACGCTGTTTCCTCAACGCATTCGCGATCAACGACTCGACCTACGGGAGCGAGTCCGGCGTCCTGCTGTTGAAGACTCTCGTGGCGCTGGGCCGCTACCACGAAGCGAGCGAGTTCGGTCTGGGAGTCCGTCAGTTGTCCGAGTCTCCAGAGGTGGATCACCTGGTGACGCTCGCCAATAATCGCAAAGAGTCTCTCGTCAGTCACTAAGATGGCATGATGGAGCCATGAGGCTCATCGTCCTTTCGTTCGCCGTTTCGCTGTTTGGGCAGACTATCCCGGATGGCTTTACGAACACGCTCGTGGCGACTATTTCCGCGCCGACGGCGATCGCTTTCACCCCTGACGGCCGCATGCTCGTCGCAGCCCAAGGCGGGACGCTGCGCATCGTGACCGATGGTCTTTTGAATGCCACTCCCGCGCTAACGATTCCCTCCACCAGAATCTGTACGAACTCCGAACGCGGCTTACTCGGCATCGCCATCGACCCCGAATTCGCGGCGAATTCCCACATCTATCTCTACTACACCTTTCGCACCGAGGGATCCACCTGCGGATCGCGCACCAACCCGATGCCGCTCAACCGCGTTTCGCGATTTACGATGCGCGGCAACATCGTGGACCCGGCTTCTGAAAAACCGCTCATCGAAAACATCCCATCCTGGAACGGCAATCACAACGCTGGCGATCTTCACTTCGGCAACGACGGTTACCTGTACATCTCGACCGGCGATTCGGGCTGCGATCCATATGGGACGGGCTGTGCCGGAACCAACGATGCCGCACGCGATGTCCACACGCTGCTCGGCAAGATCTTGCGCGTCGATCGTGACGGCAACATCCCGGCGGACAATCCTTATACGGGTGCCGGTACACAGCGGTGCAATCTCGCCAATGCGCCAACTGGAGTTCGCTGCCAAGAGACTTACGCCTGGGGACTTCGCAATCCCTTCCGCATCGCCTTCGACCGCAACGACCTCGCGCAAAATCGCTTTTTCATCCTCGACGTTGGACAGGATGTATGGGAAGAGATCGATCTCGGCGCGAGAGGCGCCGACTACGGCTGGAACATTCGCGAGGGCGCTTGCGTCAATGGATCCCGCACCAATTGCCCCGCGCCGCCGGTCGCATTCACAGACCCTATATACGCGTATCCGCACGGCGTCACGGTGCCGGGAACCCAAAGCAGCGGATGCAACTCTATTGCCGGAGGAGCCTTCGTTCCGAGTGGCGCCTGGCCTGCGGAATTCAACGGTGGCTTCCTCTTCGCCGACTATGTGTGCGGATCCATCTTCCGTATGAGCCAACAGTCGGATGGCACTTGGCGTGTCGCTGACTTTATCCGCGGACTCGGTCGAAACTCCGCCGTCCACCTCACCTTTGGACCCTTCAATGGCGGTCAGGCGCTTTACTACACGACCTATGCGAGCGGAGGCCAGATCCGCCGTATCGCTTACACAGCGGGACGTCCGAACGCCGCGCCGACTGCGGTGATCAGCGCCAATCCCACTTCCGGGCCTGCGCCGCTGCAAGTCAACTTCAGCGCACAAGGCAGCGCCGATCCCGACGCGGGCGACACGCTGACGTATCTCTGGGATTTCGGCGATCAGAGCCCCACGGCCACAACGACAACGCAGACGACGCAACATACGTACTTGCGAGGCGGTGCCTATACCGCAACGTTGCGTGCGCGAGACCAACAAGGCGCGCTCTCGCAACTGGCCAGCGTAAGGATCTTCGCAGGCAATACGGCACCCGTTCCAATAATCACGGGACCCACGAACTTCGCGGTCGGCCAGACCTTGACTTTTGCCGGGACGGCGACAGATGCGGAAGACGGAACGCTGCCGCCAGTGGCGCTCACGTGGACCGTCATCTTGCACCACGACACACACACGCATCCTTTTCTTGGTCCGGTGACTGGCCGAGAACTCACGCTGATCGGACCCGGTCCCGAAGACCTCACAGCGACCGAGAATAGCTACTTGGAGATCCAATTGCGGGCACGCGACAGCGCGGGTGAAGTCAGCACGATCACACGCGAGCTGAGGCCCACTTTGGTCGACGTCACGTTCGAGTCCCAGCCTGTTGGGCTGGCGTTTCGAGTCAACGGCTTCAGCTATACGGCTCCACGAAAGGTTGTTTCCTGGGCTGGATACGGTCTCGACTTTACGATTCCCGATCAGGACCTGGACGGTGGCCGCTACGCATTCAAGGCCTGGTCAAACGGTGGCGAACGCAGCCAGAGGATCGATACGCCGAATGCGGCGGTCACTTTGCGCGCGGACTTTGAGCGCATCGGAGAAGCTGGCAACGCCACCGCTGTCAACGACGCCAGCGGGTTCGCCGGATCGCTCGCACCATCGAGCCTCGCGACCCTGCAAAAACAGGGGCTCGCGAATACAACCGTCGTTGCCGGAGGCGCATGGCCGCAAGAAGCTGCAGGATTGCGGATCCTCATCGAAGACAGTGATGGCGCTACTCGCTCGGCAGGGCTCTATGTGGTTGCGCCCGACTACGTGACCTTTGAGGTGCCTGCGGAAACCAAGCCGGGACGGGCAGCGATTCGCGCACAACGCGGCGATGAAGTTGTGGCAATCGCCTATGTCGTTGTGGATTCCGTTGCGCCGGGGTTGTTTACAGAATCCGGAGACGGCAAGGGCTTGGCGCGAGGCTATGCGGACGGGGTGGCTGTTGGATCGACGGTGCGCCTGCAGGCAACCGGCGTGCGCAATGCAGCCGCAGTGCGTGTGATGATGGGAGGCGTTGAGGCCGAGGTTGTCTCGATCGCGCGGCAGGACTTTCCGGGGCTCGATGTCGTCGAAGTGCGGATCCCCGTCGCATTGACGGGCCGCGGAGTTGTCGCAGTGCAGTTGTCGGCGGATGGCAAAGCAGCCAACCTGATCAATCTCAATATCCAGTGATTCCAATGACGAACAATGGTTGGCAAGCTTCGGCGAACGCCTGGATTGCGGACATGGGCGAGTATGGGGACTTTGGGCGGCGCTTTTGCCGGATGCTGCGGAATAACGGCGTTGCCGGGGTAACCGGGGTCGATCCGACACTTGGGCTGCTTGACTCGGCCCGACGACGGGATCCGCTGGGAACGTACGTGGAAGCATTCGCCGAGAAGCTACCCTTTAAGAGCGAGAGCTTCGATCTTGCGATCAGCTATCTATCGATGATCGACATCCCGGATGTCGAGACGGCGATTCCCGAAATGGCCCGTGTCCTCAAGCCCGGGGCCGACTGTCGATCGCCAATTTGAACAGCTTCCATTCCGCTTGTGCGGATCGCGGATGGGTGAAAGACTCGACGGGCGGGAAACTCCATTACCCGGTCGATAACTACTTAGAGGAGTACTGAGCCTCTACATGAAATTGCTGCTTGGCGCAGGTTTGCAGCTTGTCCACTTCGATGAGCCTTTGCCAATCGAAGGCGCACCACTGCGGGCGTTCGAGTACGCACGGATGCCATGGTTCCTGGCGATGGAATGGAGCAAACCATGAACAACGGCTGGCAGGAATCGGCGAACGCATGGATCGCAGACATGGGAGAGCACGGCGACTTTGGGCGGCGCTATGTGCTCGATCCGGTCATGCTTCCGCGAGCGCTGCGGGGCATGCCGGAAAGCGTGCTCGATGTTGGCTGTGGAGAAGGCCGTTTTTGCCGGATGCTGCAGCAGCATGGGGTCGTTGAAGTTACGGGCATCGATCCCACAGCGGCTCTGATTGACGCCGCGCGCGGAAGGGATTCACAGAGCACCTACATCGAAGCAAGCGGCGGAGAGGCTGCCATTCGAGGAGGCGAGCTTCGATCTTGCGGTGAGCTATCTATCGCTGCTCGACATCCCGGATCTCGATGCGGCGATTCCAGAAATGGCTCGCGTGCTCAAGCCCGGCGGCCGTTTCCTGATCGCCAATTTGAACAGCTTCAAATCCGCCTGCGGCGACGAAGGTTGGGTCATGGGTGCGAACGGTGAACGGCTGCATTATCCGGTCGACAATTACTTGAGTGAACGCCGGATGTGGAGCGAGTATCGCGGGATTCGTGTCGCCAACTATCACCGGCCGCTGAGCACATACATGCGATTGCTGCTTGGCGCAGGCTTGCAGCTTGTCCACTTCGACGAGCCTGCGCCGATCGAAGGTGCGCCTAACCGAGCGGAGTATTTCGTACGAGTGCCGTGGTATCTGGTGATGGAATGGGTGAAGCCTTTCAATCCAGACGTAGTGCCATGATGCGGCCCGCCGTGTCAGCCTCCTTTTCTGGGAGGCCAACGGTTCCGGCAAGCCAGCGGCCTTTGGGGAAAACAAAGAACGGACGATCGCCATCGGTGCCGAAGTATCCGCCCATATGGGCGATGAACTTGGGATCTTTCAGCGAATCCTTGCATTTGCTCAAGAGAACGGCAGTCTGGCCGCCGTCGTCATTCTCGATCACGAACTGCTTCCACGTCTTGCCGGCCTTCCTGTAAGTGGCGATGTTGCCACCGGGCAGAAAGTCCTTGCCGAACAGGGGAGCCGCAACGGGTTCGACGGACTCGCGACCGTCGGCGGGGAAGCGTCGTGTTTCGTCCGCTGGCGGCTTCGCTGTTGCTTTCTTTATCAGCACGGCAGGCGGCTCACTCGCGCTACACCCAGCGAGGACCAGCGCCGCAAGCAGAGCGAGTGCACTCTTGATCATGAGACAAAGGATAACTATTTTTCAACGGGCAAATGATATAGACTGGTTTTCGCATTCAGGTCAGCATTTTTCAGGAGGTCCGCCCCCCCCATGCAGCAGGCGAAACTACCGCGGCTACTCGCAGCCGCAATTGCTCTCACTCTCGGCATCCCCGCTTCGATGCACGCCCAAGCAGTTTATGGCAGCATCGTAGGCACCGTTTCGGATTCATCCGGCGCGGTCCTGGCAGGAGCCAAGCTCACCATCACGGACACAGGCCGCGACGTGAGCGTCAACACAACCAGCAACGAATCCGGCAATTACAACCAGCGATTTCTCATCGCCGGTCGATACCGCATCCGCGTGGAGGCGCCGGGCTTCAAGGCGTACGTGCAGGACAACGTCAGCGTCTCGGTCGACGCCGAATCGCGGGTGGATATCGCGATGCAGATCGGTGAGGTCACGCAGACTTTGGAAGTCACCGGCGAAGGCTCGGTGCTCAAAACGGAACGTTCGGATGTCTCAACTACCTGGAGCGACAAGACGATCATGAATATCCCGACGTTGAATCGAAAGTTCTCGAACTTTCAATTGATGACTCCGGGTGTGGTGGCGTGGCCGACTTCGGCGACAGCGGCTTCGGCGGAGAATCCGCAAGGTGCTTATCGCATGCTGGTCAACGGCCAGAGCTTCGCGGGAACCAGCCATTTGCTCGATGGAACGGACAATCACGACGCGGTGCTCGGATGGCTTGTGATCAATCCGACGCTGGAATCGGTGACAGAAGCGAAGATCACAACAGCCAACTACGACGCGGAATTCGGCGTTGCCAGCGCTGGGGTGGTGAGCGCGCAGACCAAGTCTGGCACCAACCAGATCCACGGCAGCGCGTTCGAGTATCTGCGCAATAACGTGATGCAGGCGCGCAATCCGTTCACGCAGTCGAGGGTGATTCCAGGTTCCAACGGCAAGACAATTCCGCTCACACAGTGGAATCAGTTCGGCGGCGCAATCGGCGGCGCGATCATCAAAAACAAGCTGTTCTACTTCGGAGACTTTCAAGGAACGCGGCGCAACACGGGTGGCGGCGCACTGTTGCGCGTGCCTTCGGCGGCGGAACGCCAGGGCGACCTCAGCAGTCTCAACCTGCCGATTTTCGACCCGATGAGCGGCCCGACACCGGCCACGCGGCAGCGCTTTGCAGGAGACAGGATTCCGGTGGCACGACTCAATACGCAGGCGCAGAATCTGCTGAAACTGATTCCGCTGCCCAACTCGAGCGCGATTCTCGATCAACCGAACTTCGCGTCTTCCGGTGGAGTGAAATACGACGACGAGTCTTATAACGTTCGCGTCGATCACTTCACTTCCGAGAAGCTGCACGTGTTCGGACGCTATACTTTGCAGCAGTTTCGGATTCTCGCTCCCGGCTCTTACGGGCTGTTGGCAGGCGGCGGTGGACTCGACGCTTCGGGATCGATCAATGCATTCGCCGGCAAGTCGGACACCCGCAATCAATCGATCGCCAGCGGGTTCGACTACACACTCAAGCCAACTCTGCTCACTGACTTCCGATTCGGCTGGGTGCGTTACAAGGTATTTGTGCAGCCGAACGGGATTGGAACCGCTCCCGCGAAAGACGCCGGAATTCCAGGGTTGAACAACGACAACGACTTCACTTCCGGCATGCCGGGCTTCTTCATCAACGGCTATGGCAGCGGTGGAGCGATACCGTTCCGCTTCGGCTACGCGCTGGGAGTGAACGGCTGCAACTGCCCGCTGATTCAGGATGAGAAGCAAGTGCAGTTCGTCAACAACTGGACAAAGATTCAAGGCAATCACACCATCAAGTTCGGAGCGGACATTCGCCAGGCCCTCAATCTACGGGTGCCTAGCGACCGTCACCGGTCCGGCGAGTTGAACTTCGATGTGGCACGCACACAGGGAACGAGCGGCGGATCGGGGCTAGCGTCCTTTCTGCTTGGCGACGTCTCTCGTTTCGAGCGATACGTGTCGAATTCGCTCAACGCTCGCGAGACACAAAACCGCTGGTTCTTCTTCGGACAGGATTCGTGGCGCGTGACCAAGAAGTTGACAGTGAACTATGGTCTGCGTTGGGAAATCTACCGTCCGCAGACGGTCAACGGCGATGGAAACGGTGGGTTCGTCGACTTGGAGACGGGTGAAGTCAAAGTGGCGGGCGTCAACGGTGTCAATCGTGCCTTGAACGTCACGGCACCGCTGACGAACTTCGCGCCGCGCTTGGGTATCGCTTATCAGATCGACACGAAAACGGTGATCCGCGCGGGTTACGGACGAGGATTCAATCTCGGCGTCTTCGGTTCGATCTTCGGACACAACGTGACCCAGAATCTGCCCGTGTTGGGCATCCAGTCGAATCAACCGGCAAATAATTTCGACTCGGTGTTCACGTTAGGGCAGGGTCCGACGGCGCTCGATCCAGCGGCGATTCTGGCTTCGCAACCGAAGGGTCCGAACGGGTTCAACAAATTGCCAAATGGCGTGACGGCGTTCGTGATCACGAACCCGATTCGCTTCCCCACGGTGGATTCGTGGAACTTCACGATTCAACGTCAGTTGGGACAAGGCATGTCCGGCGAAGTCGGCTATGTCGGCACCAAGGGTACGCATGTGTTCGCGGGCGTCGGTGGCGACTACGATCCGAACCAAGCCGACATCAACGGCTTCGGAACCCTGACCACCAATCAGCGCAAGCCGTTCTTCCAGAAGTTCGGATGGTCGCAGAACTTGCGCTATTACGGCAGCGATGCGAGCAACAACTACCATTCGATTCAAGCAAAGTTCGACAAACGCTTCGCCGCCGGCCTGTCGGTGATGACGCACTTCACCTACTCGAAGAACATCGATTACGACGCAACGTACTATCCGCGCGACGCCAGACTCGCGCGCGGCGTTTCGAACAACAACCGTGCGAACGTGTTCTTTGTGGCGACAGTCTACGAATTGCCCTTCGGCAAAGGTCGCAAGCACATGACCA
Source organism: uncultured Solibacteraceae bacterium (assembly GCA_964500255.1). Lineage (GTDB taxonomy): Bacteria > Acidobacteriota > Terriglobia > Bryobacterales > Bryobacteraceae > F-183. The sequence continues at coordinate 18,875 of CAZCPL010000043.1, forward strand.
GCGCTCCGAAGGCTGTTGAGGCTTTGTTGGGCGGCTGGCAGGTGAATGGAACTTACAACTGGATGTCGGGCCAGCCCTTCACACCGAGCTATCGCGATTGCAATGCGGATCGCGACACGGGCTGGTGCCGTCCGAATGCGGTTGGTGACTACTCAGTGGCCGAACAGACGCAGTTCGGATGGTTCAAGACCACGTCCACTCCTTTGACGAGCAACCTGCAAACCGATGGCGCATGGCAGCGCCCGGCGCGCGCGACGTTCGGAACGGTGGGACGCAACGAGATCGAGGGTCCCTCGTTCCAGCAGGTCGATATGTCGTTCTTCAAGACATTTGCGATCACCGAACGGCATAACTTGCAGTTCCGCGCGGAATCGTATAACTTCACCAACCACACGAATCTGGCGAATCCGAACAGCTGCGTGGATTGCCCCGGTGTCGCCGGGCGCATCTTCGGAGCCTTTGCCGCTTACGTTCCTCGTCAGTGGCAATTGGGTCTGCGGTACTCGTTCTAGGTTCAATTCGAGTTCGGTTTGAGAGTGCGGTCCACTTCGCAAGGGTGGGCCGCATTTTCGTTTTGCGGGACAATGGAAAATCATGACCAGACGCAAGTGTTTGGCGGCGGTTGCCGCGTTGCAACCGTCGATCGCGAGAGCTGTGGCTAGCGATTGGCGGATATCCGATGAGTTGAATGTAGAGGCGATCGCTGCAGGAGGCGGCTCGATTTATTGCGCCACACAGCAGGAGCCGAAGTGATCTTGCTGCTGGTTTTGTTGGCGCAGGAAGTTGCTCGCAAGGACGTCATGGTGGTCACCGGAACGGCGGAGCCGGTCGCTATTGAGGAATCCGATCGCGCGGTGCGGAGGCAGGAAGTGCGCGTGCAGTCGATTCTGGCGAACACGCTCGTTGACTTTCTGAATCGCGATGCATCCGTGGACTTGCGCCAGCGCGGGGTGGGCAATATCCAGACGGATGTGTCGATTCGCGGGGCGACGTTCGGACAGACGCTGGTGCTGTTGAACGGGCTGCGGCTGAACGACGTGCAGAGCGGCCATCACAGCATGGATGTCCCGGTTCCAGTGGAGACTTTGGATCGCGTAGAAGTGCTGAAAGGCGCAGGTTCGACGCTCTATGGGTCGGATGCGATTGGCGGCGTCGTCAACTTCATCACCAAACCCCCAGAGACGAGTGAGTTGAGGATACGGGGAGCGGCTGGCAGCTTCGGAACCAATCAACAGCGAGTTTCGGGGGCATTCGTGCGCGGTGCGAACTTCAGCCAACAGCTATCCGCGTATCGCGATTTTTCATCCGGCTTTATGCCTAATCGCGACTATCGGAATCTGGCACTGACGAGTTCGACATCGTTTCGTACGAGCGTGGGGACATCGAGTATATTGCTTTCTCACAATGACAAGCCATTCGGGGCGGAACAGTTTTACGGCAATTTCAATTCGTGGGAACGCACGAAAACGTGGTGGGCGTCGGGGCAGCAGTCTCTTGGAGAAAGGACGCAGATTTCGGCGGCATTCCGAAAACACACAGATTTGTTTGTGCTCTATCGCGACCGTCCGCAGGTGTTCACGAACCGTCATGCGGTGGAGAGTCTGCAAGCTTCGGTGAGACGAACAGAGCCGCTGGGGACGAATACCAGCTTGCACTGGGGCGTGGAAGGTTGGCGCGACGACATCGTTTCCAACAACCTTGGCAAGCATTCGCGGGCACGCGGGTCTGGATACGCATCGCTCGACTTTCGCGCGCTGCGGCGATTTTCTCTTTCGGTTGGCGCGCGCGAGGAAGTCTATCGTTCATTCGACCAGCAGTTCGTTCCGAGCATCGCAGGGGGCGCATGGATCCGTTCGACGCTGAAGTTGCGCGCGTCTGCGAGCCGGGCGTTCCGATTGCCGACGTTCACCGATCTTTACTATCAGGATCCGGGCAATCGGGGTTCACCGTTGTTGCGGCCGGAAAGCGCTTGGAACTATGAGGGCGGGGTGGATTGGAATCCTTCTGCTGCGATACGAGGCGAGGTCACGCTCTTCCATCGACGAGAACGCGATGGCATCGACTACGTGCGGACGTCGCCCACCGACATCTGGCGAGCGACGAACTTCCAGAGTCTGCGATTCACTGGCGTCGAAGCCGCGATGCGTGTCAAACTGCGCCGCGATCGGACGTTCGACTTCAGCTATACGGGGCTGCGTGGCGCGCAGAACGCGCTGGCGGGAACTTTCTCAAAGTACACGTTCAACTATCCGAATCATCAGGGAGTTGCGGGATGGCAAGGGCAATTGCATCGCGAATGGCACGCGCGAGTGCGCGTCGGAGCGGTGCAGAGGTTTGCGCGCAATCCGTATGCGGTGGCCGATGTCTACGCGGGACGCACAAGCGGTAGGATCCGGCCGTTTGCGCAGGTCATGAATTTCAATGGCGCACGATATCAGGAAATTCTGGGTGTGCGGATGCCGGGCCGCGCGGCGCTATTGGGGCTTGAAATCATACTGCGGGGTAAGTGAGGGAGCTTGCAGCATGACAAGCACCATCAAAACGGCGATGCAAATGAAAAACGCAACGAATGAGGTGAGCAGCGCCTTTTGATAGGGGCGTCCCGCTTCGGTGAAGTTATCGGCCTTGAACCAGGCGACACCGCTCATGATGAGGTTCGACATCGGCACTTCTGGCCTGCGGTGCGATGCGAGTTTCACGGCATTGTACGCGGCGTAAACCCAGGATACGAAGGTCACAAAAATGAGTGTAGGAATTAGAATCATGGTTGCACCGTGGCCGTGATGCGTTCGGAATCTGTCTCGCCCATCGCGCCAACGGCGGTAATCACGTAGGTTGTCGTCTGTTTGGGATGGTCAACTGCGCAACCGCCGCGGCTGTCGGGTGGCGTCCGCCATTGTCCGGCGGAAAGTTTCCAACTTGCGGCATTGATCGCGCGGACGCAAAACGGGAAGGACTCGCCGGCCTTGATTGTCAGTGCGTTGATCGAGACTTCGACGATCTTCACGGTGGGCGGCCCGACCTGGATCATGGTTTTTTGCGTGACTTTCTTGCCGCCTGCATCTTCCGCAGTCAGCGTATAGGTTGTCGTCACCTGGGGATTCACTTCGAAACAGCGGACCATCGACGGCCACATGTCCTCAACGGGTGGATCGAGCATCACTTTCACAGCGCCTTCGACCCCATAGCAGAGGTTGGCCTTGCCGGATCCTCTCACGACGGCAGGATCGGAATAGAACTGCGTGATCTTCAAATCGAAGACGGGCTTCGCTTCCCCTTTGGTTTCCGATGTCTGCTTCGAGTCAGAGCAGGCGGTAAAGAGGCAAAGGGCCAACAGGGTAGCGACGGTTCGCATTATCACAATTCTACCAGCGACGCGCGAAACAGTTAGAATCAAGGTTCTCAACATGGCTTCTCTTTCTACGTCACACCCTGTTTCCAGCATGACCGGCTATGCCCGCGTGCGCCGCGCAGCTTCAGGCGGTGAGATTTCTGTGAGCGTGAAGACGGTGAATCATCGTGGGCTCGACATCCAGATCCACACGTCGCTCGATTTGTCGGTGGAAAACGAAATACGCTCGGCGATAAAGCGAAGACTGAAGCGCGGGCATGTCGAGGTTAGAGTTGGGGTGGTGAAGGGTCAGGGTTCGGTGGAAGCGTTGAGCCTCAACCGCCCCATGTTCGAAGCCTATCTGGCCGCCGTTCGCGATGCCGCGGCAGTGGCAGGCATTGAAGCGGCGGTGGATGTAAACGCCGCCATGCGAGTGACGGGAATGATTTCGGCAAGCAGCGATCGGGAGCTGGCTTCCGATGACGAAAAGATCATTCTCTCGGCGCTCGACGAGGCGCTGGACGTGCTTGCAGGGTTCCGGCAGCGCGAGGGCACGCAGTTGGTGGCAGCGATGATCGCGCTGAATACGAGCGTCCGCAGCCGAGGCGCGAAGATCGGGGAGTTGCGGATGCAGGCGACCGAACTTTATCGGGCGCGGCTAGAGGAGAAGCTTGGAGAACTGTTGCGCGGGACGACGATAGAACCGCAGCGGCTAGCGCAAGAGGCTGCGATCCTTGCGGACCGCAGCGATGTGAGCGAAGAAGTGACGCGGCTCGGCATCCATTGCGCAGAACTCGATTCGATTCTGCAACAGGGCGGTGAGATGGGCAAGAAGATCGATTTTTTGCTGCAGGAAATGAACCGCGAGACGAATACGATTCTCTCGAAAACCAATGGCGTGGGGGGTATCGGGTTGGAAATCACGAGCCATGGCATTGCGATCAAGAGCGAGATCGAGAAGATCCGCGAGCAGGCCCTGAATCTCGAGTAAGCGCGACAGCCTTTCAGTGCGCGATACTAGAGAAGGAACAAAATGACCGAGAAGCATCTTCGCAGCAATTCGCATTTCATCATTCCGGACGATCCGGAATCGAGTTCTTACCGCTTCATCATCGTGGCCGCCAAACGGGCGCGCCAGTTGCAGAGCGGAGCCCGTTCGTTCCTCCCAACCACTTCGAAGAAGCCGACCGTGGCCGCGATGGAAGAGACCCGCCGTGGACTCGTCAAATATGACGATCCGCAGCGTCTTCCGCTGGTCGACGTTTCCGAAGAGTAGTTTCCTTTTCCTGTGAGAGTCCTGCTTGGTGTAGGGGGCGGTATCGCGGCGTACAAGGCCGCGGAACTTGCGCGTGCGCTTATGGAGCGCGGCGCGGCAGTGGAAACGATCATGACGAAGGCCGCAACGGCTTTCATTCAGCCTCTGACGTTCGCCTCCTTAACCGGGCACAAAGTCATCACCGATCTGTTCGCGCCTGGCGGCTCCGCGGAAGAGACGCTCTCAAGTGCCATCGAACATATCCGCGTTGCGCGCGATCACGAAATGCTCGTTGTCGCACCCTGCACCGCCGACCTGCTGGCCAAGTTCGCGCACGGCCATGCGGACGATTTTCTTTCCACCACTTATCTCGCCTTCACCGGCAAAGTCGTGCTTGCGCCGGCAATGAATACCCACATGTGGAATCATCCGGCGACGCAGAAGAACATTGAGATTTTGCGCGAGCGCGGCACGATTGTCGTTGAGCCGGATGCCGGGTATCTGGCGTGCGGCATGACGGGTCCGGGGCGGTTGGCGGATCCACAGCACATCGCCGATGTTGTGGTGAAGTCTTTGCAGGTGCGTCAGGATCTGGAAGGCGAAACGGTATTGATCACGGCGGGTCCGACACAGGAGCCTCTCGATCCGGTGCGGTTCATTTCGAATCGATCGAGCGGCAAGATGGGTTATGCACTTGCAGATGCGGCGCGCGCTCGCGGAGCGCAGGTTGTACTGGTTTCGGGTCCTGTGAATCTGGTTCCGCCGGTCGGTGTGGAACTGGTGCGAGTGAATACGGCTTTGGAGATGCGTGAAGCCGTTCTTTCGCGGCTTTCGAAAGCGACGATTATCGTGAAGTCCGCTGCAGTAGCGGACTATCATCTTGCGAATGTTCCGCAGCAAAAGGTGAAGAAGACGGCGGCAAAGGTATCGATTGATTTGGATCCGACGCCGGATATCCTGGCGGAGTGCGGACGGCTGAAAGAAGATCGGATCCTCATCGGGTTTGCCGCCGAGACACAGAACATGGTCGAAGAAGCGCGCCGCAAGATGAAGACGAAAAACTGCGACATGGTTGTCGGCAATCTCGTTTCGCAGGAAGGCATTGGCTTCGAGAGCGATCAGAATGAAGTGACTCTGGTGCTGCGCAGCGGCGAGGTTGAGAAGATTCAAAGGGCACCGAAGCGCGAGATCGCCGATCGGATTTTCGATCGGATTCCACGGCTTCGGCTGGCAGCATCGTAGTAAACGAACGGCATGAGCGACGAACAAGTTCTCAAGCAGTATCTTGAGTTTTATCGCGACCTGGGCGTGCAGTCGTTGTACCGACGCGTGTCTACCGTGGTGGCATCGGCGCCTGTCGTGGCCGCAATCGAGGAACCCCTAACTGTGCCTGCTCCGCCCAAGAAAAAGAGGGTCGCCGCCGAACCGCTGATTGCGTTGCCGTCGCTTGAGCCGGAAAACGATACACTCGCCAGGATCGGCGCCGATATCGGAGACTGCAAGCGTTGCCGTCTTTGTGAGGGCCGCAACAAGATCGTCTTTGGATCGGGCAATGAGGGAACCAAGCTGGTGTTCGTTGGCGAGGGTCCTGGGGCCGATGAAGATGCATCCGGGCTGCCGTTTGTGGGCCGCGCGGGTCAGTTGCTAACGGCTATGATCGACGGCACGGCTTCGAAAGAGGGCATCGCGATCAAGCGTGAGGATGTCTATATCTGCAATGTCGTGAAGTGTCGGCCGCCCGAGAATCGAGCGCCTCAGCCCGATGAGATGGAAATCTGCGGACAGTTTTTGTTCCGGCAACTGATGGTGATCAAGCCCAAGGCGATTGTCGCGTTGGGATCGACCGCGGCCAAGGCAGTGCTCGGCACCAAAGAAGGCGTGACGAAGCTGCGTGGCAACTGGCAGATGTGGCGGGACATTCCGGTGATGGTGACGTATCATCCTTCGTATCTGTTGCGGCCCTACAATCAGGACGCCAAGCGCGAGGCTTGGGAAGATCTGAAGAAGGCACTGCATTTTGTCTATGACTAAGAGGGGTTTGCTCATCACCTTCGAAGGCAATGAGGGCAGCGGCAAATCGACGCAGATGCGGATGCTGGTGGAGCGCTTGCGTGCCGAAGGTCACGACGTTCTGGAAAGTCAGGAACCGGGTGGCAGCCCCATTGGACTTAAGATCCGCGCAGTGTTGCTCGACTCCGCCAATACAGAGATGAGCCCCACGGCGGAGATGCTGTTGATGTTCGCCGCGCGCGCGCAGAATGTCGATCAGTGGATTCTACCGGCGCTTGCCAAAGGCCAGATTGTGGTGTCCGACCGCTTCACCGATTCGACGCTCGCCTATCAGGGTTCCGGCCGCGGTTTGGGATCCGAAATCGTGCTTGAGGTGGACCGTATCGCCTGCCGAGGACTCGTGCCCGATCTCACCATCTGTGTCGATATCGATGTGGAGGAAGGCTTGCGGCGGGCGCACAATCGTAACCGGCAAGTCGAAAGTTCAGAGACGCGCCTCGATGAAGAGACCGTGGATTTCTACAAAAAAGCACGTGCGGCGTATCATCGGCTGGCGGAAGATGAATCCGCGCGATTCAAGCTGATCGATGGATCCCCCGCCCCGACCGTCGTCGCCGCTGAAGTTTGGGAAGCGGTTATGGAACGGATCGCATTGTCGGCTCGGTAGTCTCTTTCAAAGAAACAGGATTTCCAAGCTGGGCTGCGGAATCTTTTTCGAATGGCCTGGATAGCGATCGAACCTCGCCAGTTTTTTGCTGCGGACGCGACCCAATCGAGGCGTCGTCATCTCGCAGAATACCGGTGACATTGAGTCTCACGTCATCCTGAACAATCGACCAAGGTATACAAAGCGATTCCACGATCGCCAAGCCGATGGCGCAGGCTCCGTCTTCGGTCGCTTCGGCAAGATCGAAACAGGTTCTGGCGAACCGGCTCTCTGTGGCCTTGCGCCACACCGGAATCAGCCGTCAATTCGAAGGCGTGGGCGTCAGTCGGCAGAAGGCGTAAACTTAGGACTCGGCGTGCCTATATGAATGTGCGCCGCCGTGGCTTGACCGACGATGGATCGCCGGAACGCGATGTAAGGAATCTTGTTCGTTGCAAGAAACCTGCGCATCCAGCGGCCTTCGTCACTATCGGGGCTCACGCCGATATCGACGCGCCCGCGATGATCGAAGCCCATGGCGCGATGGACAGCGGTCTCGCCTTTGGCGCTGATGGGCAACGGCTTGGCGAACTCTTTCTCGAACTCCAGTACAATGCGCTTGAGATCGCCATCGTTGAAGCGTCCTGAACCGGCGAAGTGCTCGATCAGCGGACCTCCATGGCCCAGAACGTTGGAGGGTGTCAGTACCGCTTCTTCTGAGCGCGCCATTTCAGCCAGTTCCTGGAGCAGGCGCGAACGGGAGTGAGCCAGCGCGACAACGATTTTGCGCGCATCGAGTTCGAGCTTGAGGGGTTCGGCATCGGCTAGCGCGAGCACACCGGCAGCGACCAATCGCTGCTGTTTTTCGATAAGTTCCGATTGGCGGCGCACGCGGCGTTCCGCGGCTGCTACCATTTCCGCGACCTGGGTTTCGGTAAAGTCCTGGAGTGCGATGCGTGCGTAAAGCGTGCGGTCGAGCGAAGCGGCGTCTTCGGCATCGGCTAGGTTCTGCTTCGCCTCGACGAGCCTTGCGGGCGCGATGGCTCCGGCAGCGACGAGGGTTTCAAGGCGACGGATTTCCTCTTTCGCCCGGTCCATTTCCGCAGAGGACCCTTGAGCGAATAGGGCCATCGCGATGAAAGTCAAGATCATGTATTGGGAGACACTTGTAGTGTAACGCCAAGACTGATTCTGGGTCTCGGAGGCAGTCCAGTTTCTTGTGCGAACTGCGCTTAGTTCTAGTTGGGATGGCGAGTTCGCTAGCTAGCAATCGGTTTTATGAGGCGTGACTTGGCATCATTCACCAACCGCACGGGAGGGTCTTGTTCGCCAATCTGTTCGCGATCTACCCGACTCCTGACTGGGAAGGTGTGCTGATTTTGAGTCCAGCGCTCTCGCGGAATCTTTCGAATCCTGGTTGGAGAGCCGTTGTGTCGAGAATCTTGATCCACGCATCCCAGTTCCCCGAGCGGTTCGAGTTGAACACCAACTTCTTGCCGGAGCAAAGGCAACAAAGGCCTGCCGTTGCCTTTAATGGCGCGCTGGTGGTAGACTCCCGGGGATAGAATCCTCTGCAAGACCAATGGTCCGCCAGCTGTCCGCAAGGAGCCGGATCGGGAGGCTCCTATTCCTGGTTCTCACGATTGGTATCGGGTTCCTCCAGATAGCGATTGGTCAGCCCGCCAAGCAATCCCTACAGGACGAGATTGAGGGAGTGTATGCCCGTTGGAATGCCCTCACCGGTGCGCGGGACGTTGAAAGGTTGATCAAGATGCTCCATCGTGACCACGCCTATGCCGATGAGACGGGCAAGTTGGAGCAAAGACCGGCGTTTGAAAACCGTCTGAGAGAGTCCTTCCAGAGGTCGCGGAATCTGACCAATTCGTCCGTCATCCTAAGGGTTGAAGGCTCGCGAAGAGATGCGACCGCCTGGACGATCTACGGAGTGAAGATGGAGTACCAGGAGGCGGGGAAATGGGTGCCGGTGGAGTACAAACTCAAAACGCAGGACAGATTCGTCAAGGAGCGCGGATCGTGGCTGCTCCTGAGTAGCAAGGTATTGCCTGAGTAGGCAGGCCTCGCGTGCACGCGGCACTCGGTGGGTGCGACATGCCGCACCGTGCCTGGAGGGTGGAACGAGAATTCGCCATGAAACGGCTCAGGGGAACATCACGTTGCGTATTTGTTTCGACTTCCGGCCGTTCGCTTCGGTTTCACCTTGCCCACCCTCCCGGGCGCGACGGACGCAGTCAAGAGGGCTGCTCATGGGTAGACTGATCGCCTACCTACCCGGCGACTACGCACTCTCAAGCGTCTGAATCGCCAGGAAAACCACGCTGATCGTCGGCGGTGGACAGGCCACCAAAGTTCGAAACGTGTCCACGACGGGGAGCCACTATGATCCCAAACACACCCTCGCTGTTTCAGCAGGTTACGGGGCCTCACCTGGAGCACCCCAGAGTGGATTCGAACTTGGCTCGGGTGCTCGAAGGGCGACGCCCAAGCGGCGGCACGGGCGGCATGATCCCTTTGCCGATCCGGCTGGGACCTCCTGCAATGGAGGTGATGAAAAGCAGGGAATCCAAGACCTTCTCCTATTCGGTCTTCCGCGAACAGGCTTCTGAGGGTGGTTATGTGGCGTTCGTTCCGGCTCTGTCCGGCTGTCACACTCAGGGCGAGACTCTGGAAGAGACGGAGCCCGCAACGTCAAGGAAGCAATCGCGCTGTATCTGGAGAGCCTGGCAGCCCATGGGGAGGCGATCCCCGAAGAGGGGCCATCGTTCCAGGGCAGGGTGACCGTCCCCCACTCCGTTCCCGCGTAACTCATGGCCAAGCTTCCTTCTCTGACCGCACGAAAGGTGATCCGGGCGCTCAAATGCGCCGGATTCGTCGAGGACAGAAAAGGGAAGCCACCTGATGCTCATCCACACTGAAACCAGGGCGCGAACCGTAGTCCCTGTTCACCCTGGCCGGACGATCAAAGAACCATTGTTACGCGCTATCGTTCGGGATGCGAACCTCTCGGTAGACGAGTTCATCGAGTTGCTCTGATCTCACGCCGCGGCCCCAGCCTCCCGCCATTGGCCGAGCAGGCCGAACAGTTGTTTCAATTCCAGCGGCGGGGCGAGCGCCAGAGTTCGAAACGCGTCCACGACGGGCCCTCATCCAAGCTGCATGATCTGCCTGAGGCCATCCTCCAGTGCCGCC
>CAZCPL010000044.1:0-4782 GCA_964500255.1 uncultured Solibacteraceae bacterium
GCACGAGGCGGTCGGATTCGCGCGCGGCTTTGACCATCGCCTTGCCTTCATCGACCGTGTGCGAGATCGGTTTCTCCACGTAGACATGCGCGCCAGACTTCACAGCATCGATGGTCGGCAGCGCATGCCAATGATCTGGCGTGGCGACGATGGCGATGTCCGGGCGCTCCTTTTGCAACATCTCGCGATAGTCTTTGTAGCGGCGCGGTTGATCGGACGAGAGCTTTGCGATCTCGACGGCGGCATTGTCCATCTGATTGGGATCCGGATCGGCGAGGGCGACGGCGGTGCAGTCTCCGCAGGCGATGGCTTCGCGGAGAATGTTCATGCCCCACCAGCCGGATCCGATCAGCGCGGTCTTGTACTTCTTGCCAGGCTGGGCATTGAGGATCGGGGCGGCGCTGAGGGCGGCTTGAAAGAAGATGCGGCGGTTCATGGCGTGCGTTCGCATCATATCGCAATGCTCTGGCTCTCATCGCCAACTCGATTGCCAAAAGGCACGCTTGGATCGGCATCGAAAGCATACAGGACTGTGATACAGAAATGAGATTCACTTGGGACCCGACCAAGGCCAGGAAGAATCTGGAAAAGCACGGAGTCTCTTCGATGACCCCAATCAAGTCGTGGGCGACAACTAACACATGCAGGAGACCAATTCCGCTAAGAAACTTAAGATCAGCGAAGCGACAGAACAAGCGTACCGGAAGCGGGACCGCGCGCTGGACCAGGACGCCGAGGCTCCGCAGTTGCCTCCGAGCTTCTGGGCTGGCGCGTCCATTGGCAAATACTACCGGCCTCTCAAGACGCAGATCTCGCTACGCCTTGACAACGAAGTGCTGGATTGGCTGAAGTCGAAAGGCGAAGGACATTTGAGCAGGATCAACGAGATCCTGAGGGAGCAGATGGCCAGGGAGCGCTGAAGTCACTTGGATGCATACTTGTAGAGCGCGGTGCCCGTGCGAACATAGACGGCTCCTTGCGAGAGCGCCGGCGTAGCGAAGATTGGTTCGTCGAACTCGTGGGTGGAAAGCAGATCCCACTCTGTGCCGCTGGCTTTGAGGATGACCAATTTGCCCTCTTCGTTGGCGAGATAAATCTTGCCATCTGCGGCGACGGGCGAGGCGGAATATCCACCGGTGGCTTGGGAGGAGATGCGTCCCGTCTTCAGAACCTTGCCCGTTGCGGCGTCGAAGGTAGTCAGGATGCCACCGTTTTTCACGGCGTAAAGAACACCGTCATAGAGCAGCGGACCCGGCACGATATACGAAAAGCTTTTCTCGTAGCGCCACAATTCCTGAGCCTTCAGTTCTCCCAATCCGGCAGTGAGTTTGACGGCGAAGATTCCGTTGAGGCCTAGCGTTTCGCGGGCGCGTTCATCCCACTCCGCTCGATTGACGATGCCATCGCGGTTGCCTTTGTACTTGCCGACGCCGCGTGTATAAGCGTCATCGCCGTACTCATCCGGCGACAGTTGCCCGTCGTTGTTCTTGTCTTGCCTCGCAAGTTTTGCGGCGAAAGGCGCGGGCGTGTCCGAACCGTAGCCGTAGAAATAGAGCGTGTCGCCTGCAAGAATCGGGCTGGCGACGATCGTGGGTGGGATTCCCGAGTAGTTCAATGTTCGCTTTCCACTGGAGGCGAGATGACCGCCAATCAGCCCTCGCGCGACCGTCAGGATGGATGAGTGATAGAGCAGCGGGCTGCCCCACGAATCCGGTTCCTGCCGCGCGGTTTTCCAGCGAATTTCGCCGTTCTTGCAATCGAACGCCGCGATATAGGAATCCTCTACCTGATCGATATTGAGGATCACGTCGGTGCCGCTTACGATGGGCGATGCTCCGATTCCCATGACGTTGGCGAAAGGGCCAAGGGGAGTCTTCCAGCGCAGTTTGCCTGCGGCGGAATAGGAGACAAGCCCGAAGTCTTTGAAGAAGACGTAGACGTTCTCGCCGTCCGTTGCGGGGCTCAGCGCCGCGGGATGGTTCAGGGCGTTGACCGACTCGCTCCGCGTCTTTTCGACAAAGCGTTCCCACAACAATTTTCCGGTGCTGCGTTCGAAACATTGCGTGTAGAGTTTGTCGTCTTCGAAGGCGGTGAGAAAGACGTGTTTCGCGGTGAGGACGGGCGAGGACTTTCCAGGGCGGACGGCGCTGCGCCAAGTGGGCTTGGTGAATGACGGAGGATAGGCGGACTTGTCGGTGGCGACTCCGGATCCGTTGGGTCCGCGGAACCGTGTCCAGTCTTCGGCGGCGGAAAGGAGCATCAGCGCAAGCAGCATGAAGTAGATGCTAGCAGGCCGACTGTTCTTGCAAAGCTAAGGGACTTAGTTGCGGACGAGATAGACGGTGATCCACTGGCCGCGTTGTTCCATGCGCATGACTTGAATGTACCCGAGGGACATCAATTCGCCGGGCGTAATCTGCGGAGCATAGCCGTAGTATTCGGTGAGAAAATTGCGTATGAAGCCGACGTTGGCGATGTTGAAGCGCGGCTCATGCAGTCGATCGTAGATCAGCACCGCATCCGGACGCTTTTCGCGCACGGCCTTCGCGACGTTGGCCGTTCGAAAGTCGGTGGTTTCGATGGGCAAGAACGGCTTTGCGGTGTATCCGAATTCGGGCCTGCGTAGGGCATCCGTCAACGGCCACGCGGTGGCCACGCGTTGCGGGCGAACTGGCAACCGATTCAAAAACACATCAGCTTCCTCATGCAATTGCACGAAATCGGTGAACGCGATGTTGTTTTCGAACGGCGACAAATACGGCGGACCCCAAGTGATCGAAAGCATCAAGCCGAGGCACACCGCACCGGGGGCCCAAAGCTGCGCGCGCCCTGACAGGCAAGCGAATCCGCATCCCATGGCGGCGTAAACGATCGGCAGAACGGGCAACAGATAGCGTTCGAGCACGGCACCTCCGAAGACACTGACGACGAGGATGTGCAGAAAGGCGAAGGCCGCTGCCCAAGCCCATTCGCGTGTGCGGAAAATCGGCAATTTGCGCCAGGCGAGAAAGATGGCGATGGTTCCGATCCAGCGGAATTCCGAGACAAACAAATAGAAGAGACGGCGCGGAACGGCGGCCAGAAGGCGTACGGGATGCAGTGAGTAGATCGCGTTGTACTGGGCGAATTGCGAGTCGCCGAGCGCGTTGCCCGTGGTGCGCCAAAGCAGGATGATCCAAAGAAACAGCGGCACAAGCGACGCGACGAAGTACGCCGACTCGCGCCACTTCTTTTCACGGATGGCGAGCCAAGCGGCGAACATCGCGGGCAGAATCGCGCCGGTTTCCTTGCTCATCACGAGAGCAAAACAGGCAAGCGCAGCCCACTTGTAGCGAGACTCTAAGAAGAGGTATAAAGCCCAAACGGAAAAGACCATCGCAGGCATGTCGAGCTGCGCCAGCATCGATTGCGCGTAAAAAAGCGGCGAGACGAGCAGCATGGCAACTGCCGCGAGAGCTGGATATCCGGGCGTACCGCGTCCGAGGCGGATCGCCAATACGAACGACCCCAGCACGCCGAACGCCGCCATCGCCAACATGGCAAGGCGCGTGGCTAAGATAGAATGCTGGCCGCCGAAGATTTTCCAAACCAACGCCAGGTAGGCCATCACACCGGGCGGATGGATGTTGGGCGAAGTGGTGACGGGAATCCAGTCACCGGTTTGAAAGATATCGAGCGACGCCGGGATGTATTGGCCGAGTTCATCCCAAAAATAGGGGAGGTGCAGATACGGATAGTGCACTGCGGCGAGCGCCGCGAACACCGCCAGCGCAATCCCGATTCGGATCACTGGATGACGGAGCCTTGGCCGCCCTGCTGCGGTTCGAGCCTAATCTCGCCGAAAGTGCTTTCGTATTGGAGAACGTTCTGCTGCAGGACATTCATCAGGGCCTTGGCTTGCTGCGGACTGAGATAGATGCCTTCGAAGTTGTTGATGTTCACTGTGTCGGGCGCGTTATGGCTGACGACTCCGAACATCAGGAAGAAATCCCAGAGGCTGACGCGCACTTGCACACTGTTGGCGTAGTGTTCGCGATAGTCGCTGGTATTGTTGAGATTCACTTTGGGCGGAGCTTGGACGGGAAACATGTAGATTTCAGAATAACGGGTTTGGAAGAGGAGGGTGAGGAAGGATTTGGCGGGGACGACGGGGCTCGAACCCGCGACCTCCAACGTGACAGGCTGGCATTCTAACCAACTGAACTACGTCCCCGCTTTGCTATAGCGACACCTCTTAGACTACCACGAGTTCTTCCGCTTTCGCCACCGTGCTCATGTGCCGATCAACAGAAGCACGAAGCCTGCGATTGCCATTACGCGCAACAACTCAAAGTCATTTCCCGGACCCCACAGACGACGCCATCACCAGCACCAACACCGCGGTCGCTGCGAACAAGCGCCCTGGCATCGCCGAGGTCAACCAACCCTTCCAAGCTGGGACGAAGAGAAAAGAACCCTGAAAACCGCCCTGAAAATCCATCTCACCTTCGTTCTGCACCAGCGCCAGTTCTGCCACCGGCGACTTCTCATCGCGATACCGATTGCCTCCGACATAGATAAGCTTTCGATCGGGGCCTCCACTGAATGGCTGCGATTCAGAAGCCGCGGGCATCGCCGGCTTCACATGATCACGGGTCATAACCGGACGATCGATTTCGAGATCTCATTCAATGCCGCACCCTCGCCGGATAGCTGTGCATCGCGTATCCGGCCTTGAGCCCGGCTTCTCGCGCGGTAAGCGGTGAGCGAAGTTGCGGGCGTTTCCGTGCGCTCCATCGCATC
>CAZCPL010000044.1:4792-28441 GCA_964500255.1 uncultured Solibacteraceae bacterium
AGAAAGAAACGAACGTAATTGCCCATGTCCTGCGCGGTCGCGCTCACCGATCCGCGGGGCGCTCGATCACATGCCGATGGGATCGAAGAACTCTTGCCGCAAGTAGTATTCGAACTTCTGCCCGGTGAGCTTTTCCACGACGAACGCCACCATCGGAGGTCCGGGGCACCCGGTGGATGCGGCGAGGTCGCTGGCTCAGGATTGAGCGCGGCACGAGAGCGAACTGACGAACGTGGGCTGTCGTCAGTAGTAGAAGTTGGCGTTGGTTCGAACAAAGTGCCTGTGAAACTCAACCCTTCTTCGAAATCGGCAGCATCGCGGAGAGCGAGTAGCCACCCTTGCTCCCCTTGTTGAAAAGTGATAGCGTTAACGTTAACTGATTCCATGCGAAACGCTATCTTCCCGATCCTCGCGCTAGCGGCACTGCCCGTGCTATCCCAAGACGCCGGATCCGAATATTTCGAAAAGAAAGTCCGCCCGGTGCTGGCGAAAAATTGCGCCGCGTGCCACAGCGCAAAAATGAAGAGCGGCGGACTCGACCTGTCCTCCACCGAAGGCATCGCAGCCGGAGGCGCGACCGGCGCCTTGTTCATCAAAGGCAAGCCCGACGACAGCCTCCTGATGAAAGTGCTCAGCTACGATGAGCGCCTGAAAATGCCGCCATCCGGCAAGCTCGCCGCCACCGATCGAAACGATCTCGCGGTTTGGATCCAAGCCGGAGCCCCCGGCGTTACCGTCGCGGCGGCCGGTGGAGCCATGCAAACGCGCAAACACGGCCGCGGGATCAGCGACGCCGAGCGCAAATTCTGGGCTTTTCAGCCAGTTTCGAATCCTCAACCGCCCGCCGTGAAGAACGCCGCCTGGACAGAATCGCCCGTCGACAATTTTATCCTCTCCAAGCTCGAATCCAAAGGCATCGTACCCAGCGGACCCGCCGATCGCACCGCTCTCTTGCGGCGCGTAACCTTTGGCCTCACTGGCCTCGCGCCCACCACCCGGGAAACTCGGGAATTTCTCGCGGATTCCTCCTCAAAAGCGCTCGAAAATGTCATCGACCGGCTGCTTGAATCCCCCCGCTACGGCGAACATTGGGGACGTCACTGGCTCGATGTCGCGCGCTATGCCGACTCCACCGGCAACGATGAAGACCATCGTTACCCTTATGCGTTCCGCTACCGCGACTATGTGATCGAGTCATTCAATAAAGACGTTCCGTTCGATCATTTTATCCGCGAACAGATCGCCGGCGACCTCATGCCCGCGAGCCCTGGAGAGAAGGTCAACCGCCGCGGCATCATCGCTACGGGATTCCTGGCGCTCGGTGCCAAAGCCGTCGCCCAGCAGGATAAAAAGAAGATGCTCGTCGATGTCTACGATGAGCAGATCGATGTTGTGTCCAAGGGTGTCCTCGGCATCACCATGGCCTGCGCTCGTTGCCACGACCATAAATTCGACCCGATTCTGACCAAGGATTATTATTCCTGGAACACAATTTTCGCGAATACCAAGAATTTCAACAAACCCGATCAGCATGTGGCCAGCCTGCTCTATCGTCCGCTCGCTCCGGAAGAAGAGTACGACCGCTTCGTCAAGGGCCGCGAACTTTCCGACAAAAAGCGAGGCGAGATGCTCGACCTCATCGAGGACCAGACTTTTGCTTACACCCTCGATCTTGGTTCGCACATGGCCGCCTACATGCTCGCTGCACGCGACGCGATGTCTGGCCGTGCGCCGACGAAAGCTCTGAAGCAGCCGGTGCTAGACAAGTGGGTCACCTTCCTCCAGGAAAGCAAGACCAAGCGCTCGTACCTTAAGGACTGGCTCGATGCCACCGACGCCACGGCGCCTCAGCTTGCAGCCAAGTATCAGGCCCGTTATCTCGCCAAGCAAGGCGAGTGGACAAAGGCCATGACCCGCACTCGCAAGATGCGCCGCAACCGTAACCTCACAATGCCTCCCAAGAACCCTGCCGATGACGACGTCTTTTTCGTCGATGTGCATTATGCGGGTCCACATGCGGTTAAGGAATCGGAACGCGTCAGCTACTGGCCTGGGGAAAAAGTCGACGCGATCCAAAAACTCGACAGCGAGGTGAAAACCATACTTGCCGGTATGCCTCCGGAACCCGATATGGCTTGCGCCGTCGCAGAAGGTGGTGAAGGCGTCGTGGCTGGCAAAATCTACGTCCGTGGCGACTACAATTCGCTTGGCGAAGACGCCCCCAAAGGAGTTCCGGAAGTGCTCACCAGCGTCGCGCCCGCGCCGGAGTTCAGACCTGACGGCAGCGGACGCATGGAACTCGCACAGTGGCTGGCGCGCCCCGAAAATCCCCTCACCGCGCGCGTGTTCGTGAATCGCATGTGGTACTGGCATTTCGGTGAAGGCATCGTCCGCACGCCAGACAACTTCGGACGCATGGGCGAAAAACCGAGCCATCCGGAACTGCTCGACTACCTCGCGCAACAGTTTATGGCCAATGGCTGGTCGGTCAAGAAAATGCAGAAACTAATTCTGCTTTCGAGCGCTTATCGGATGTCGAGTCTGACCGACGATGCGACCGTCGCGAAAGATATGGACAATTCGCTGCTCTCGCGCTTCCCTCGCCGTCGTTTGTCAGTCGAAGAATTGCGCGACAGTATGCTTTCGCTCGATGGATCGATCGATCTCACCATGGGCGGAACCATGCAAAGCGGCTTTGGCACCGATGGGGAAAATTCAAGCGACCGCCTCAGCATTCGTCCCGATGACGTGACCCGTCGCACCGTCTATCTGCCGCTGCGGCGCGCGAACTTGCCCGGATTGCTCAATCTATTCGATTTCGGCGACGCGACATCGAGCGCCAGCAAACGCCCCAGCACTACGATCGCGCCGCAGGCTCTGTTCCTGATGAATAGCGATTTCATTGTGCAGCGCGCCAGGAATCTCTCGAAGCAAGCCGCCGACAACGCGCCGACCCCGAGCGATCGCATGAAGAATCTGTACATGAATATCCTCGGGCGCGAACCCAACGCGAGCGAGATCGACAACGGCCTGTCTTTTCTGAATCAGTTCCAACAGAAGTTCGTCGGCAAGGGCAGTGCCGACGACTCCTGGTTCAGCTACACCCGCATTCTGCTTGCTTCGAACGAATACATTTACCTGGACTAACCGAAATGAATCCTCAAGAAAAAGCGCTCTCGGATCACTTCAATAAGACTTCGAAACCGATGTCGCGCCGCGCCGCTCTACGCGCCGCCGCCTGCGGATTCGGTTCCCTCGGTCTAGCCGATCTGCTCTCCGGTTCAACAACGAATGCAAACCCGCTGCTGCCGAAAACGCCGCACTTTGCCGCCAAAGCCAAGCGTGTTATCTTCCTTTTCATGCACGGCGGCGTCTCGCACGTCGACAGCTTCGATTACAAGCCTCGCCTCATTAAAGACGCGGGCAAACCGCTGCCCATCAAGCGTCCGCTCGCGTTTGCCGATACGCCCCCAGGACCGCTTGTCGCGCCTCTCTGGGATTTCAAACAGCGCGGTCAAAGCGGACTCTGGGTTAGCGATCTCTTTCCGCACATGGCCTCGGTTGCCGACGACCTCTGCGTGATCAAGTCGATGGTTGGCGAAGGCGTGGATCACGGTGCCGCGCTGTTGCAGACCTTCACCGGCATGTCCGCTGTGGTGCGTCCGTCGATGGGATCCTGGGTAACCTACGGCCTCGGAACCGAGAACCAAAACCTGCCCGGTTACGTGATGATCAAGCCTGCACTCTCGCATGGCGGATCGAAGAATTGGAGTTCGGCATTCCTGCCCGGCGCCTATCAAGGCACACCGATCGGCAACGCTGGCATGCGTGTGGACGACATTAAGGGCGAACCGATCGAGTATCTCAAACAGAAGTCGTTCACGGTTGAAGAGCAGCGGTTCGAGTTGGATATGTTGCAGTCGATGAATCGTAAGCATCGGGAAATGCGCACGCAAGATCCGGTGCTCGAGGCGCGCATTCAATCGTACGAACTGGCGTTCCGCATGCAGACCGAGGCCCCGGAAGCATTCGAAGTTGACAAGGAAACCGAAGCCACTAAAAAGCTCTACGGTCTCAACAACCCGACTACCGCCGACTTCGGCTGGCAGTGTCTCCTAGCCCGTCGTCTTGCCCAACGCGGTGTCCGCTTTATTCAGTGCACCCACAGTTACAAGTGGGATCAGCATAGCGACATTGTCAAGAAACACCCGGAAAACGCTCGTGAAGTCGATCTTCCGATCGCGGGCCTGATCAAGGATCTCAAGGCCCACGGCATGCTAAAGGACACGCTCGTCATCTGGGCGGGCGAGTTCGGACGCACCCCGATTTCAGAAGTCGGCGAAAAGCCCAACGACAAGTTCGGCCGCGACCACAACCCTTATGGCTATTCGATCTGGATGGCCGGCGGTGGTGTGAAAGCCGGCTTTGCGTACGGCAACACCGACGATATCGGTTTCCACGCCGTGGAAGATCGCATGCATATCCACGACTTCCACGCGACGGTGCTGCACCTTATGGGCTTGGATCATCTGAAGCTGACTTACAAGTCCGGCGGGCGCGACTTCCGGCTCACCGATGTGGCCGGAGTCGTTGCCGACAAAATCATGGTCTAGATTAAAGCTGCGTGAGGCCGCCATCCACCAGGATTTCGGATCCGGTGACGTAGCTCGAGTCGTCTGAAGCAAAGTAGAGAACCGTCTTCGCGACCTCATCCGGCTGGCCAAAACGCTTCATAGGATTAGTAGCGATCATCTGTTCTTCAAAGCCCTTCACTGCCTCTGCCGGCATGCCAAGCTTGCCGTAGATGGGCGTGTTGATCGGTCCGGGACTCACCACGTTCACTCGGACGCCTGCGCCGACAAGTTCACCGGCGAACGTTCGGCCGAACGAGCGGACGGCCGCTTTGGTGGCTGAGCAGATGCTGGTTCCCGGCATGCCCTACTGATCACAATCGAGCTGTTGAGAATCACCGAACTGCCTTTGCCGAGCAGAGGCAGCAGCTTTTGGAATTGAAAGAACAGCCCCTTCACGGTGACATCGAAGAGCTTATCATAGAAGGCTTCCGCGGAATCTGAGATGGGTGCGAACTCTGCGATGCCGGCGTTCAAGAACGCGATGTCCAGTTTGCCGAACCGCTGCTGGATTTCGTTCGCCACCTTTTCTGCATCCGCCAGGCTGGCCGCGTCGGCGGACACAACTACGGCGTTGGGTCCAAGCATCTTCTGAGCGGATTCGAGATTCACAGGGTTCTTTCCGCCGGTGATGAGGGCAATCTTGCCATTGAGTTTCATCGAGTAATCCTTCGATGTTCTGGAACGTTTAATCCAGAATTACACCCCATGGTAGAAGTGGACTCTTTCGGAAGGATTCAGCGAGGCAGAAGTTTTTCGATTGGCTTGTCGGGCAACCATGGCTCGAACCAAGCTAGGATCGTGTAGATGCGATACGCGTGGATTGTCGTGGCCCTGCTCGCCCCTGTTGCTTTGTTGAACTACCTCGACCGCCAAATGTTGGCGGCAATGAAGTTCTCTTTGATGACTGAGATTCCGGACATCGGTTCGGAGGCGAACTGGGGCAAGATCCTCGCGTTGTTCAAGTGGACATACGCGATTCTGAGCCCAGTCGGCGGCTATCTGGCGGACCGCTTCAGCAAGCGCCATGTCATTACGGGGAGTCTGGTGGTTTGGTCATTGGTGACGTGGGCGACCGGGCAGGTTACGAGCTACGATCAACTGCTTTGGACCCGCGCCATCATGGGTATCAGCGAAGCTTTCTACATTCCCGCGGCGCTGGCTTTAATTGCGGACTATCATCGCGGAAGCACGCGATCGCGAGCGGTGGGGGTGCACCAGATGGGAATTTACGCGGGCGTGATCATCGGCGGCTTCAGTGGCTATGCCGCGGACAATCCGGCTCTGGGATGGCGCTGGATGTTTCAGATCTGTGGCATCGTGGGCGTGGCGTACGCGGTTCCGCTGTTTTCGATGTTGCGCAATGCGCCGTCCGATGGCCCGGCTATTGCATCTGCGACCTCGCCATTCGCTTCGTTGTGCGAATTGCTGGGCAATGCGTCCTTTGTGATGATGGTGCTGTACTTCACCTTGCCCGCGATGGCGGGCTGGATTGTGCGTGACTGGATGCCCGCGATTCTCAAGACGGAGTTCGGCATCGGCCAAGGCAAGGCAGGCGTTTCTGCCACTGTGTATTGGATGCTCGCCGCGATTGCTGCTGCGTTTGTGGGAGGCTGGCTTGCAGATCGCTGGATGCTGCGTACACCGCGAGGTCGCATCTATACGAGTGCCATTGGCATGTGCCTTATCGTAGTGGCGATGCTAGGCGTGGGATATTCTCCACAGACGGGCAGGTTGGCCGTTGCGGTTGGGTTCCTGATGTTGTTCGGAGTAGGTTGGGGATTTTTCGACTGCAACAACATGCCGATTCTTTGTCAGGTGGCGAGGCCGCATTTGCGCGCAACTGGCTATGGATTGATGAATCTGGTGAGCATCAGTTGCGGTGGCTTCGCGGATTTAGGCTTTGGAGTTCTCCGCGACAAGCAGGTTCCGTTGATGACGATCTTCGGCATCTTTGCGACCGTGGCATTGATCTCTGTGGCGCTGGTTCTGATGATCCGGCCGCGAGAGTTTGACGAAGGTTCCGCGGCCTAAGCGAGAACGTCGCGCAAAGTGGGGCGAGGTGCTTGGGACTCGCCCGGGCTAGAAGCGAGCCCTTGGGACCTCTCAGTCAGATTGGGTTCGCCCGACCGTGTTCAGGCGAACGAAACACATACTCGGCTGTCAAAGAGCTGTTTTCCGCCACGTTCCTGGCTGTGAACCCTGTGAACCCGGCCCGGTCTCGGAGGGTATGTCGAGTTATAAAAAGGGTGGCTGAAATGGCATTTGGCTCACTTTGGGCTTGGAACGATGCGCCTGCAGCGACGTACTCTTTGCAGCCGTCCCAACCGAGCGGGGTCTCGCAGGCGCGAAGAATTTCTTGGCGTTCTCGAAAGCAGTCATGGTGGTTCTCCATAATATTGCATTCAGAGAGTGCCACAATTCAATTAGTGGTCGAAGTCTATGCGGAGTTGCGAGAAAAAGCCGGCACCCTGCCCTTGTTGCCGGGAGTCTATCTTTACAAGGATCGCCAAGGCACGGTCATCTACGTCGGCAAAGCCAAAAACCTTCGCTCACGCGTCCGCAGCTATTTCAACGAAGACCGCCTTGCCGATTCCAAAACCGGAACCCTCATCGCCGAAGCCCGCGACCTCGATTTCATCCAAGTCGACAACGAGAAAGAAGCCCTTGCTCTCGAAAACAATCTCATCAAGAAGTGGAAGCCCCGCTTCAACATCCTTCTACGCGACGACAAAACCTATCCGTCTATCAAACTGACCGGCGAAAAATACCCACGTGTCTACGTCACGCGCCGCATCTCCAAAGATGGATCTTCTTACTTCGGACCCTACTTTCCCGGCAACCTCGCACACCGTCTCGTCCACTTCATTCATCGCGCCTTTAAGGTGCCATCGTGCCGTGTCGATTTCAATCGCACGCACACGCATCCCTGCCTGCAATATCACATCGGTCGCTGTTTAGGGCCCTGTGTCCAGGGCCTCACCACCGACGATGCCTACGCCGCAGCCGTGCGCAATGTGAAGATGTTTCTCGATGGACGCCATGGCGATCTCGCCAAACAACTACGCGCCCAAATCGGCGAAGCCGCGGAAAAACTCGAGTTCGAACGCGCCGCCGGCCTGCGCGATCTTTTGTCGACGGTCGAAGAGATCGAACAGCGCCAGAAGATGGATTCCACCGATGGCGATGACACCGACATCATTGCCTACTATGCGGAACCTCCACTCGTCGCTGTGAATCTCTTCCATCTCCGAAAAGGCAAAATCGTAGACCGTCGCGAATATTTCTGGGAAGATCAGCGCGACTTCGAACCCGCGGAGATGATCGCGGCCCTCATTAAGCAGGTCTACCTCAACCAGCAGTACGTGCCGAAAATCATCCACTCGCCGGTGGAATTCGAAGATGTCGATGCGCTTGAAGAATTTCTCAGCGACAAGCGCGGCACCAAGGTGGAAATCCACACCCCGATGCGCGGACAGAAGAAGGCGATGCTCTCTCTCGTCGAAGCCAACGCGAAACACAGCTTCCACGCGCGATTCCGCGTCATGAAGCCCTCTTCGGAGGCGATTCAGGAAGCACTGCAGGAGGCCCTCAATCTGCAAGACCCCGTCTCGCGCATCGAATGCTTCGACATCTCGCACATCCAAGGCACAGACAAAGTTGCCAGCATGGTTGTTTGGGAAGACGGCAAGATGAAAAAGGCCGATTACCGCAAGTTCATCATTCGTACGGTTGTCGGCAACGACGATTTTGCCAGCATGAGCGAAGTCGTGACCCGCCGCTATTCACGCGTGCAGGAAGAGGGCGGCAAGATGCCGGGACTGATCCTCATCGACGGCGGACTCGGCCAGTTGCACGCCGCACAGGCTGCCCTCGAGGCGATCGGCATCATCAATCAACCGCTCGCTTCGATCGCGAAGCGCGAAGAGTGGATCTACGTCCTCGGACAAGAAAGCGATCCGGTCATTCTCGAGAAGTTTTCACCCGTGCTGCATCTCGTGCAGACCATTCGCGACGAAGCGCATCGCTTCGCCGTGACCTTCCATCGCACCAGACGCAACGCCAGTCGGATGACTTCGGAACTCGAATCCGTTCCGGGCGTGGGATCGAAAACGCTATTGAAACTGCTCAAAGAATTTGGCAGTCTGGACAAAGTCAAGGAGGCGGAAGAAGGGGATCTGGCGAAGTCTGTGGGTCCTGCGACGGCGCGCAAGATCCGCCAGCATTTTGGTATGCGTCCCAAGTGAGTTCCGCTACCGGAGTCAGCGTGATCGCGGGATTCGGTATCGATTGACGCGCAGCCGGAACTAGTTTTTTTCGCGCCATTCTCCCGTCCCGGCACGATGCAACAGGATTACCGATGCTTCCGTTACGTGGTCCCTTCCGCGCTTGGTGCCGACGAAGTCGCACTGCAGCGCAATCTGCAACCACTAACTGACTAGTTCCCCAAAATCGAACTCAACTCCGCGATCCGCTGATCCAGTTCCTTACGCAATACCTCCAACCGCTCCACCGCATCCTGCCCAATCTTCTGATCGGGACCATTCGTCAGCCCATACAAATACGCAATATGCGTCTGCAATTCCGGCTTGCTATAACGAATCGAAGGCGTGATCATCTTCGCCGCCAGCGTACTCAACCGGTCCAACTTTCCCGGATCCGCCTTCGCTGCCGCCTGCGCCGCACGCAACTTCGCCACCGCCTGATTCACATCGCTCACCAACTGCCGCACCTTCAAATTGTGCTCGTACTGCTCGCGCAAGTCGGCATCCTCCACACCGGAAGCCGTCACCCTCGGATCCTCAATCACCGTCAACGGATGCGTCGAAGTCCACGAACCCGCGGTCAATCGCACACTGTACTGGCCCGGCGGAACCACCGGCCCGTTCGGACCCTCCGGTCTCGTGCGGCTCTGCCACGGCCCCGGAACCCGCAAATCCCAGGTAAATCGATGCATTCCTGCGCTTTTGTCCAAAACAGCCGGAACGCCGCGCGGTCGAAAATCCTCATCTTCATCGGCCGAGCCAGCAGGCGCAACCACAACACCGGCAGGCCCCGCACTCGTAGTTGTCCGAACGACCGCGCCAGCACTATCCAGAATCTCCAAACGCACATCTGAAGAATCCGCCGCCAAATAGTAGTCGATCATCGCTCCAGGCCTCGGATAGGACAACCCGCCATCGCTCCGGGACAACCCTTCCAGCGAACCCTGCGCGGGCGTCCGCACAGCCACCCGCGGCGCAAACAAAACACTGCTGACAAGAGCATCCTTCATCTGATGCAAAGGCGTCAGATTATCCAGGATCCAGAACGAACGGCCCTGCGTCGCCACAATCAGATCCTTGTGCGCCACCACCATATCCGTCACCGGTGTCACTGGTAAATTGATCTGGAAAGACTGCCAGTTCGCGCCGTTATCCATGCTGATATAGATCCCAAACTCCGTGCCCGCATACAACAACCCCGCCCGGTCCGGATCCTCACGCACCACTCGCACCGGCTCATCCACCGCAAAGCCTTTCGCGATGAGAGTCCAGGTCTTGCCAAAATCATCCGTGCGATACATGTACGGCTTGAAGTCACCCAAAAGATAGCGATGCACCGCCGCAAACGCCGTCCCCGCGCGATGCGGACTCGGCTCAATCGTCTGCACGCGGCCACCTTCGGCCAAACCTGCCGGCGTGACCTTCGTCCAAGACTTACCATCGTCGCGAGTCACATGGATCGGACCATCGTTCGAGCCTGCCCAGATCACGCCGCGCTGCACGGGGGACTCGCGAATCGAGTACAACGTGCTGTACACCTCCTCGCCCGTCGCATCGCGCGTAATCGGCGTTCCGCTTGCCTCCTGCGGCACACCTTGCGGATAAGCCGTTAGATCCGGACTCATTTTCTCCCAGGAAACACCGCCATTCCGCGTCCGATGCACGTACTGCGAGCCGTAATAGATCACCTTCGGATCATGCGGCGAAACCTCCATCGGCGAAACCCGCTGAAAGCGATACTGCAGCGCCGTGCCCGGATTTCCATACAAAGACTGAGCGCCGATCCAATAACGCGCCTCATTGCTGGTACGCAGATCCTGGCGGCTGAACTGCCCTTTGCAGCTTCCGTAAATCACATCGACGTTCGCGGGATCTGGAACGATCGGTCCGGTCTCGCAACCAGGGCCGCTGCGAAACATCTGCCCGTTGCCCAAAGGCCGACTCGGCACAATCAGCGTCGTGTTGTCCTGCTGCGCGCCGTAAACGCGATACGGATACTGCTTGTCCACGGCCACCTGATAGATCTCGGCAGTCGGTTGATTCGACTGTACGCTCCAATTCGCACCGCCATCGAGCGAGACGTTCGCCCCGCCGTCGTTGGCCTGAATCATGTACTGCGAATTCTTCGGATTGATCCAGACATCGTGGCTGTCGCCATGCGGAACCTGCCCCCGGCGAAAGTTCTTGCCGCCATCCGTACTCTTGAACCAGCCTTCATTGCCCACATACACGCTATCCGCGTTGTTCGGATCCACTCCCAAAGTCGTGTAATAGAACGGCCGCGTGATGAGCATCCCAGCGCCGTTGATCAACGTCCAATTCGCGCCCGAATCTTCCGATCGATACAGGCCCGCTCCCGGCTTCGCTTCGATCAACGCATACACCCGCTTCGGATTCGCCGCAGAAATCGCCACATTGCTGCGTCCAAACAGCTCATCTGGCAATCCCCCGGCAAGCTTCGTAAACGTTGCGCCCGCGTCGGTGGATTTGTAAATGCCACCCTCGCGCAATCCACCGCTGATAATCGTCCAAGGCTTGCGTTCCGCGCGCCACATGCTCGCAAACACCGTATTCGGTTCTGCGGGATCCAACTCCAGATCCGCGCCGCCAATCTGATCGCTCACATACAGAATCTTTTTCCAGTTGCGTCCGCCATCGATGGACTTATAAACGCCGCGATCCACATTCGCCGCGAAAGGATTCCCGAGTGCCGCCACATAGACGATGTCCGCATTCGAAGGATGCACCCGAATCGTCGAAATCTGCCCGGTATCGCGCAGTCCGATGAAGTTCCATGTCTTGCCCGCGTCTGTCGATTTATAAACACCGCGACCGATTGAGACATTGCTGCGGATCTTCGAGGATCCCGTGCCTGCATAGATGACAGAAGGGTTCGACTGTGAAACCTCCACCGCGCCCATCGATGCCACGGCAAAGTAACCATCGGAAACATTGGCCCAGTTGTGGCCCGCGTCGGTGGTCTTCCAGACACCTCCGCCGGTGGTTCCCATGTAGAAAGTGAAGGGCTGCGAGGGGACTCCCGTAACGGTTGTGACGCGACCGCCACGTAGTGGTCCGATCATGCGGTATCGAAGGGCGGACGTCCAAGGTGCCGCCGTAGCGACAGTGATTGCAGCCAGAAGCAGCAACGTTCTCATGCAAGGAGTGTAGCGTGCGGCTTCCTTGTCTGGTCGTCGAGACAGGTTCCTATGATCCAATACACCGGAACAGCGCCTCGTACTCGCTCGTGACCGCATCCCAGCTATAGCGTCGATCCACCCTCGCCTTGGCGAGTGCGCCCCAGCGTTCGCGTTCGGACAGCGGCATCCGCGAGGCTTCGGTGAGCTTGGCGACGAGCGTTTCAGGGGTGAACGGCATCGCGACACCACCGGCGACCTCGGCGTTCTCGACAGTATCCAGGTACAAGACCAGCGCTCCGCGTCCCATCGCTTCGATCAATGCCGGATGCGTCCCGCCCACCTCCGTCGCATGGATATAGGCGAAGCAGTGGGACTGCAGTTCCTTGTAGCCGTCGCCATAGATGGATCCGGGCATCACCACGCGCGGATCTTTGCTGTCGCGCACCTTCGCGATGTAACCCTCCGCGTAAGGGGCATCGCCGATCAGAGCCAACTTAAGACTTCCGGGCACTTGCTCAAACGACTTGCGCACCAGCAAGCCATTGTTTTCCGGTTCCATGCGGCTGACGTAGAGAAAATACTCGCCTCGTCGCAGTCCAAGGCGATCCAAGACCGCAGAGGTCGTCAGACGGCCTGTTTCCGCACCGTAAGCGATGAAGCTGGAATTGGCGTGGTAGCGTTCGAGATAGTACTCACGGATCTTCACCGCGTCGGTGACGACATGAGTGGGCAGCTTCGTCGAAAGCCATTCCGAGAGCAGATACCAACCACGGGCGAGCGCATTCCATTTCTTGCGTTTGCGTTCGAGTCCATCGACGTTGAGTGCGACAGGCATACCGAGCAGACGAGGCAGCCACGTAAAGATCGCATTGGCGGCGTTGCAGTAGAGAACGACATCGTGCTTGCGATGCCAAGACAGGTGTAGCGTGGAAATCAGGGTGTGCGCGAGAGTATCGAAATACTTATGGCGGATGGTCGGAAGATATACCAAATCCACGCCTTTGTAACGCGGTTGCGGGTACTTTTCGCGGCAGTAGACAGTGACTTGGTGTCCGCGGGCAACGAGGCGCGAGCCAAGTTCTTCGGCAAAGGTCTCAAAACCGCCATAGTTGGCGGGGATGCCACGCGTACCGAGAAGGGCGATTCTCACCGCAGTTTACAAACGTCGCGATGCGCCGCGGCTCTTCTGCGTGGGGCCGCCGTTGGACGGACTGGCCGGTGTTCGCGGATTCTGAGCCCGAATGGCATGCAGGCGGGCAGCAAACCTGGGTGCAGGTTTGGCAACCGGTTCATTGGAAAACCAGCTTGCCATGTACTCTTCATCCACACGCATGTGCCGCATGATCTCCGCGCGCTTTTCCATGAAACGCCGCCAATTGCGGGCAACGTACCAGAACGCTTTCAACGAACTGTGTTCGTGCAACACGCAGGCACCGAGCACCACCAGGTCGCGCCATAAAATGGACATCCCATAGCGCCGATAGAGCCCCGGAGTGATGTTCTTGATGCGCATCAGAAACCGGTTCTTCACCGAATGCATGTTGATTTCAGGAGGCAAAGCGCGGCGATTGCCCGGCAGGACATTGCGGACGTGATAGCCGCGAGCATCGGGAGTATAAACACAGCGCCAGTTCATCAGTTGAGCGCGCCAAGCGACGTCGGCATCCTCGCGGTAGACAAAGAAATCGGGGTCGAAGAAATCGCCGTCCAGGGCGATATCGTCAATCATTGTACGACGGTAAAGCGCTGCCGCGGCTGTAGCACCGAAAACATACTCGGGCTTGGTGTAGTGGCCATTGTCGACTTCGAGGCTGCCCCGATCGAGATGGCGCAACATCGGAGTGAAGTAAATGCCGGTAGAATCGACAAGCTGTTTTTCAGGAAGGTCGAAAGTGGCGGTTATGGAAAGCAGTTTGCCGCAAACGGTGCCGCATCTGGAATCGACATTGCCGGCGTCGACGAGTTCCTGAATGAAATCGGGCAGCAGCAGAACGTCGGGATTGAGGGTAAGAATCCAATCTCCGCGCGAGGCCGCGATAGCTTGATTCTGCGCGGCGGCGAAACCAATGTTTTCTTCGTTGTAGACGATTTTGACGCGGTCTTCGAAGGGTTCGAGAATGTCGGTCGTGCCATCGGTGGAGGCGTTGTCTATGACAAGGATTTCACGATTCGGGTAGCGCTGCTCCAATACCGATTCAAGGCATCGTTTGATGAAGCGGCCACTATTATAGGTCACAATCGTGACCGAGACGAAGTCGTTAAGAGGCATGCAGGCGAATTGTGGTCCCCATGGATTTCGTCATTTGCGAGTTATCAAAACTCACTGCTCTACTGCCGAAACTTCTTGCTGACGGTGAGAGCTATCCGGGACTTTCCCCGACACGAGCGCCGCACTCGCCAAGCGAATGATCCTAGTGTACATCCGGACTATCTTTCTGCAAGCCCCCGGCTTCGAATCGCTTCGAAATCCCACTACTAGACAGCCGACTACCGTTCGCCCGACGGACCCGACCGCAACCGCAAAACATACCATCCAAAAACCTAGGGTCAGGAAGTGCTTTGCAGAGTATCTTAGCAGGCTACCATACCAGAACACTCCTCTATCCGACTCATCGACGCGCAACACCGAATGCCCCCCCTGGTGACGTGCGGTACAGGAGGGAACGAAGCGAATTTTATAGCCATGATCCAGCGCTCTGCGGCAGAAATCGGCATCCTCGAACCAGACCGGGTAGAACGACTCGTCCAGCCCGTTCAGCGCTTCCCACACATCTCTCCGAATCATGAGAAAGGCCCCCGGCGGCTGTTCGACAAAAGCTTCCAGATCGGGCCGCAGATCGAGACACCGGTAGCGGCGGTTCGCTGGATTCGCGGGCCAAAGGCGGTTGATTCCCAAGGCTTCGAAAGCCAGTGAGGCCGGAGTAGGCAATGATCGGGCGAAAAATCCATACTGCGGTTTCCCTTGGTCATTCACTAGCAATCCCGATGCCAACCCGTATGTTTCACAGGCATGCACCATCGGCGCAAGGTCTGCTGGCGGGAGCAGGGTCGCATCCGGATTCAATAGCAGCACGTATTTCGAGCGAGTTGCGCGGAACCCGTCATTGGCAGCACCGGCGAATCCCCGATTCGTCAGGTTGGCGATGAATTGAAGGTCCTGTCCGGCCATCAAGTGACGGCCGGCGGTCGCACTGGTTCGATCGGTGGATGCGTTGTCCACGACAACGGTTTCCGCGCAGACCCCTGCTAGCGAATCCAGGCAGGCATCCAGGACATCCGACGAATTGTAAGTGATGACGACGACTGCCGTGTCTGAAGGCAAACTCAACTCTTTCCGATTCCGCGAAAATACTGTCGCCAATACCAGTCGGTTTGGAGTTCGCGAATCTCTTTCTCACTATCCAGGACAACCTTGCGCCAGTTTTGACGACAGATGGACTGCACCGGGATGTGCGCCCCTTCCAGTTTACCCCTGAGCCAGGGGAGGCCGACCCCATGGCGCACGGCAAGCAGGCCCCAGAGCGCCTGCCCCCAGAGCGCGGGCCACAGCTTTGCGCCATACTTGCGCGAAATGAGCAACTGGTTGCGGGAAATGAGCCGGGTGGATCCGGCAGACCAGGATCCGCCCGGGGTGGCGCTGCCTTCGTGATAGGCGACGGCAGTGGGAACATAGCAGCCGCGTCTTCCGGCGAGGGCACAACGGATGCCGAAGTCGACGTCTTCGAGGTAAGAGCCGAACGATTCATCGAGCAGTCCGATGTCGTCGAACAAGTCGCGCCTGAAGAGGGAAGCGGTCATAGGTGCGGAATAGATCTCGCGGGGCGTGGCGAACTGCGGGTCGTTCGCCGGGCGCCCTGCTCCGGCGCGGTAGGCGGCCCCAGATGCGGCAGGCAGGTCGAAGGCACCGTCGATGATGCCAGGATTGGCGGCGCTAAGAAGACGGGGTGCGGCGAAGTCCGCTTGTGCTTGCAAAAGGTTCTCGAAGAAGCCAGGCTCAAGGGCGATGTCGTTGTTGAGGATGGCGATCCAGCGGGCTTCGGGAGGCGCGGCGAGGATGCCGGTGTTGACGGCCTTGGCAAAGCCGTAGTTGGCATCGAGCGGGATCCAACGGGCTTCGGATTCATGGACAGCGGCGGCGGAATCGTCGGAGCTATGGTTGTCGACGACGATGACCGATCCCAGGCCGGAAAGCGATGGGAGGAGCTTCCGCAGGCGCTGGGCACCATTCCAGTTGGGGATCACCGCCGCGACAAAGCCCATGTTCACTTAGTATTTTTCAGCCTCTTGGGATGCGGACAGTGGGGAGTATTCATCGGCAAAACGGACCGATGCGGCGGCAATACTTGCCTGCCTTGAGGCCGCCCCGGCCTTTGCCGGATCGCTAGCAGACCGGGATAAGTGCTTGGACTGCTGGTCTTTCGAGGCATGCTGCACAATTGGCGTTACTCTTCGGCGGAGTGAACAATCGCGTCAGCGATGTCCACGACGGGACGCATCGCTTTCACATCGTGGACGCGCACAATATGCGCGCCGTTGAGAATCGCCGCGGTGACCGCCGCAGCGGTGGCGAACTCAGTGGCGTCCTCGTCTACCTGCCTGAGAAATTGCTTGCGCGAAACTCCCACCAACAGCGGTGTTTCCAAAGCGGCAAAAGAGCCGAGCTTTGCAAGGATCTCCGCGTTCTGTTCCTTGCGCTTTCCAAAGCCGATGCCCGGATCGAGCACAATTCGCTCTTTCAGCACGCCCGCGCGGCGCGCCCGGTTGGCGGACGCATCCAGTTCGCGGCCAATGGTCGCAATCATATCCATCATCGGACCCATGCGTTGCCAAACCTCAGGAGTGCCGCGCATATGGTTCAGAATCAGCCCGGCGTTTTCCTGCACAATTGGCTTGGCGATATTCGGATCGAACGTACCGCCGCTCGGATCGTTGATGATCTCGACGCCGTATTCCAGGGCCTTCGCTGCCACAGCAGATTTGTAGGTGTCCACGGAAATCGGGATGCGCAACTGATCCTTGAGCTTCTTCAGCACAGGCACCAGCCGCCGCAGTTCTTCCGCTTCGGTGACCCGGCTCGATCCGGGCCTGGTCGATTCGGCTCCGACATCCAGCAGATCCGCCCCCGCCTCCTCGAGCGCCAGCGCTTGTTCCAACGCCTTGTCGGGATCGTCCCAACGCCCGCCATCGGAAAACGAGTCCGGCGTCACGTTGAGAACGGCCATGATCAGAGTTCGCTCGCCAAGCTGCAGCGTGGTGGTGCGCAGCTTCCAATCGAACCGTTTGCGTGAAACCAAGTGCTATGTCTCCCTTTCCTTCTGAAAAAATCCCAGTTTTTGCAACAAACGAAACCAGCGCGAACTCTCGAGGCGCTGCCGGTCTGCGACGCTTCGGTCTAGTTCCGCCTGCAAACCAAGCGCCCAATGAGTTCGTTTTTCCACTTCGGATTCCTGTTCGGCGAGTTCGCCGCGAACCCTGTCCAACTCCTCGCGGAGTTGCATCGCCCATGCGGTCCGGTCTGCGAACTCGCGTTCGATTCCCTCGCCCCAGGCGTTGCGCCGTTTCAGGTCCTCTTCTAATTGTCCAACTTTTTGCTCAGCCCAGGTGACATGGTGTCCATATTCGTCTTTGAGGATCCGCAATTGGCGTTCGGCATTGTTCAGTTTGACGCGTGTCGAGGCGTAGGAACCGGCCAGATCGAGAAAGGCGGAACGGTCGGTGGAAGCCGGAGCTTTGCGGGCGGCGATCGGAAGAGACCAAGGGTCGGTCTGATGGATTCCGAACTCGGGATGGTTGCCCCCGGCGATGCGGATGTCCGTGAAGCCCGCGTCGCGAAGGAGTTGCTTGAGACCGCCTTCTGAGAAGACGCGCATTTCCAGAGTGGATCCCTCGCCGCCGTGGAACACGAGATCCTCATGCGCATGGATACGCCCCTGGGCGTCGCGATGCACCATGACCCAGCGCCCGTTGAGTTCGACAACGGCGAAATTTTGAACATTGGGAAAGTGTTCCGTGGTCTCGTTGCCTGGCCGGTAGGGCGTGGTCAGAAGAAGAACGCCGCCGGGCTTTAGCAGTTTCGCCAAGTTCTGGAAAGCGCGATCCACGGGATCGGGGACGTGTTCCAGAACCTCGCTGGACACGATGAAGTCATAGCGACCTTCTTCCGCCGCTTGAGGCGAAAGGACGTCAAAGAACGGGGGCTTGTGGTAAAAAGTATTTGCGTAGCGGAGCTTTGGTTCGAGTGCGGCGGCGAGAAAATCGGGATCGCTCATGCCGATTCCTTCCACCGAGCGCAGCACAGGCAGATCGGGCAGCGCCATCGCCGCACCAGCGAGTTCTTCTGCGATCAGAAGGGCGAGCGCCCGCAGACGTACGGTAGATCCGCACTGCGAACACGAAGGCTTTTCGCGGTCGAACTGCGCCTCGTCCATTTCGTTGAAGTGGCCGCAGATGTTGCATTGGTACCGCAGGAGTTTCGATTCCGCCACTTAATCATCGTAACTCTTGGCGATCCTCAGCCCGTGAATAGTCCGTCATGAAAGAACCATTGAGAGGATCTCAATGAGCTGTTTCATCAAAGACCATTCAGTTGGCACGAACTTCGACAGCAGGCTTGCGCTTCAAGCCCACAGCCACGAGTCCCAAGCCGGAAAGCATCATGGTCATTTCGGAAGGGTCCGAAGTCTGCGCGGCATCTGCCTGCATCGCGCTGCCGAACGCAGCCATTCCACCTAGAAGAAGAATGCTGCCCGCGAACAAGATCTGTTTCATAGCTGCATTCTGCCAGCCTAAGGCGAACCTCAACAGGGCACCAGGTACCAAGCAAAACGCAAAAATGCCCGAGGTACGTCGAAATCGGGTACTGGAACCTCTTGCGCCCTGTGTCTAGTCTGTTCGATAGTGGAGATTGATCAAGCGTTTCCGATATCACATTGCAGTCTTCTTTTCCGTCATCGGTCCGGGATTCATCACTGCGGTGGTGGATAACGACGCCGGCGGCATTCTCACCTACTCGCAAGCCGGATCCAAGTATGGCTACCTGCCCCTTTGGACACTGCTGCCCATCACCCTGTTGCTGATCGTGACGCAGGAAATGTGCTCACGGATGGGCGCGGTGACCGGCAAAGGACTCTCCGATCTCATCCGCGAAGAGTTTGGGCTTCGCACGACGTTCGTGTTGATGGTCATCCTGCTGTTTGCCAATCTGACGAATGTGATGGCCAATTTTGCGGGCATCGCGACCTCATTGGAAATTTTCCACATCAGTCGCTACATTTCGGTTCCCCTGGGGGCGCTGGCGGTGTGGCTGTTGATCGTGAAGGGGAATTACGCCAGCGTCGAGAAGATCTTTCTCTTTGCCTGTGTCGTATACATTGCCTACATTGTGTCGGGATTCCTGGTGGAACCGAACTGGAAGCAAGCCGCCCTCGATTCCGTGCGTCCGCGGTTGATGCTCGACACCGGCTACATTTCCATGCTGATCGGCATGGTGGGAACTTCCATTGCCCCGTGGATGCAGTTTTACCTTCAGGCGGCGATTGTCGAAAAGGGCATCTCCGCCAAGGATTATGTGGAATCGCGCATTGAAGTGATTGTCGGCTGCATTGTGATGAGCGTGATCGCGTTCTTCATCATCGTGGCCTGCGCGGGTGGCATCTGGAAGTACGGCCCGCGAGACTTGGAATCGGCAGCGGACGCGGCGCTAGGACTGCGGCCCTTCGGCGAATACGCCACAGGACTCTTCGCCGTTGGTCTCTTCAACGCATCCCTATTCGCGGCCTGTATTCTGCCGCTTTCCACTTCGTACACGATCTGCGAGGCGTTCGGCTTCGAAAGCGGCGTGAACAAACGGTTCCGCGAAGCGCCGATCTTTTACTGGCTGTTTACGGGATTGATTGTGGTTGGCGGCGGTGTAGTGCTGTTGCCGTCGTTTCCGCTGGTGAAGATGATTCTGGTCTCACAGGTGATCAACGGAATCCTGTTGCCGTTCATTTTGATCTTCATGACGATCCTCATCAACAAACATCGCGTGATGAAGGAATGGACGAACTCGCCTTTCTACAATGTCGTGGCCTGGAGTTCGGTGGCGCTCATGATCGGATTGACTTTGGCGCTGGTTGGGATCTCGATTCGCGATATGATCGCGGCAAGCTAAAAACTACTGCGGCAAGTGGTCGCGCAAGTGCGGATGAGTCTTGGCGATGAAATCCTGGGCATACCGGTCGGCTTGGACTTGAAGCTGGTTGTTTTCCGACTCGTTCCGCGATTCCGGCATTCCGATCACGATTCTCACCAGGGCAGTATCGGTGCGATTCAATTGAATGGCATCGAGCACAACGTAGCCTTTTGCCTTGTATTCATTGGCCACAGAGCGGTCTCTGGACTGATACCAGTAGTAAACCAAACTGCGCGATCCACCCTTGGCGACAACGTAGCGGTTGGCTTCGATCATTCGGCCATTGCCGAGGGGAACCTGCACAATTCCCGATTGCTGTTCTACCCAGCCTGCGCCCGGCAAGCAATTTTTGGGTGAATGCGGGGCCTTGCCATTGCGTTGCGAGCGAAAGGCGGCAACGAACAGATTGGCGACTGCACGATTCGGCAAGAGATAATTGCGGTTCAAGAGATCGTCGGCCTGCAACGCCTCGACAATGGCCGGATCTTTCACGCCCTCGGATTGCAATCCCCAATCGGCAATTTGCTTGGGGAAGTCATCCAAAGGCTTGGATGGCGGCACCGATTCCGTACGGCTATAGCTTAATAGCGCCACGGCTTGCAGCGCCAGAATCAAGGTCAGGATCCTGGCGGCGTTCGACTTGAGAAACCCGAAATTCATAGAACCTCTTTCGCAGCCAGTGCGACGTCTTTCTTCGATCCGAACTTCTTCCAGCCCCATTCGAGCAAGCGATGCAGGAGGATCAGGAGCGCCAGATCGACTGCGAAGATGACCCAGCCTTCCATCGTGTGGAGGACACCTTGCACCATCGAAGGATCCTTATCGGCGATGATTCCAGTAATCGCCACACGCGCTGCGTTGGCGGCGACGGCGATAGGTACCGTGCCGATGAGCAGAGCCCACTTCATCCACGGCTTGGAATCGAAGAAGTAACCATAAACCACGCCAATGAAGGTCAGCGACATCAACGACCGGATGCCACTGCAAGCCTCGACCACCGATAACTTGGTTCCGTTGGCGAGTTCGATAATGTTTCCATCGCGCAGCACAGGAATGTTCAAAAGCAGCATCACCTCTTCTGCCACCTGCGATGCGAACAATTGCAGCGGAAGCGTCAGGTTTCCATAAATGACCTTGGGCAATGGAACCATGAAGACAAGAAGGAAGATCGGCAACCCGCAAGCTTTGAGAACATTCCAGCCACCGGTGAGCAGAACGCCGCCAGCCAAGATGACGATGAATGAGGTGCGCTGCAGGAAGATCTCAGCGCCAAGGCTTCCGATGATCAGTTGAACCGAACCCCAAAGCACAATCAGCACTCCGAGATAGTTGGGTATCCAGGGCTGACCCAGGATCTCTTCTTTCTTTTGCCAGGCAACATACCCGGCCACCAAGGGAACAAAAAAGCCGTGGCTCACATCTTCATCTACAGACCACTGATGGGCGAGATTCTTGAAAATGACGAAGTAGCTAAATAACAACAACGCGCTAAACCAAGCGATTGAAGCCCACGGAATCTCCACGGGCTGGCGGGCTTGGCCAAAAGGTGCGGATTCGACGGAACCCGTTTGTGGTTCCTGCTCTAACTGCATTTGGGAAAGGGTCCTTACATGACCAGTAGAGCACAAAAATATGGCGGCGATGGTACTAGCAGGGTACCGAACGGTAGAATAGGGGTTCGCATGAAAACTTGGGTCTTGTCGCTGCTGCTGTTGACGGCAGCAGCACTCTCGGCGCAGTCGAGCGGCATACTGCCCTTGCGAGATGTTCGCGCGGGAATGCTGGGCGTGGGCAGAACCGTGTTCGCGGGGGATCGTGTGGAGGACTTTCAGGCCGAAATCCTGGGGGTTTTGGAAAACGCGGGTCCTAAGCAGTCGATCATCCTGGCGCGCTTGAGCGGCGGTCCGCTGGCGAAGACTGGCGTGATGCAAGGCATGAGTGGGAGTCCCGTTTATGTGGGCGGAAAGCTCATCGGCGCCGTGGCCTTGGCGTTTACGTTCGCCACGGAACCGATCGCAGGGATCCGGCCGATTGAGGAGATGTTCGATATGCCTCCCGTTTCGCGCGTGGCTGTGGCCGCTTCGCCCCGGAGCGAGTTCGTCTGGAATGGCGGAGCGAAGCTCGTTGAGTTGTCGACGCCCGTGTCGTTTTCAGGATTCAGCCGTTTGGCTTTGGATCGTTTCGGACCCGAGCTCCGCAAACTGGGCTTGGAACCGGTACAAGGCGCGCTGGGTGGCGGATCCACCACTTCGAGCACGGCCGTGGGGGATCCCAGGCGGATTCAGCCGGGATCGATGATTTCCGTGCAATTGATGACTGGCGACATGGCCGTAGGCGCCGACGGAACGGTGACGCACATCG
This sequence comes from uncultured Solibacteraceae bacterium, assembly GCA_964500255.1. GTDB lineage: Bacteria > Acidobacteriota > Terriglobia > Bryobacterales > Bryobacteraceae > F-183. Next base: position 27,363 of record CAZCPL010000044.1, read on the forward strand.
ACGGCGATCGCATCTACGCGTTCGGGCATCGGTTCCTGGCCGGCGGCCCTTCCGCATTGCCCTTTGCTCGCGCCGAAGTTCTGGCGCTGTTGCCCAACCTCACAACTTCGTTCAAGATCTCCTCGGCCAAAGAGCACATGGGCGTGATCACCCAAGATCGCAACGCGGCGATTGCCGGCAACTTCGGCAAACGTCCGCCGATGATTCCGGTTTCGATTTCCGTTAGAGGGCCGCAGGGTGCGGCGCGTGTCTACAAGATGCAGATGGTTCACGACAAGACGTTCGCGCCGCTGCTCACGCAGATGGCGATCTTTTCGGCGATCGATGGTAGCGAGCGAACACTAGGGCAGGGAAGCTTCACCGTACGCGGCGCTCTGGAGTTCGAAGACGGCCTGCCGCCGGTGCGGCTCGACAACGCTTTCACATCGGACGTCAATGCGCCTGCGTTAACGGCCGTCTATACGTCAATTCCCGTAACCTATTTAATGCAGGCCGGTTTCGACAACCTGCGAATCAAGTCGCTGAATCTGGAAATCGAAGGAACCGACGCGCGCAGGGGTTACCAACTTGACCAAGCCTGGCTGCCGGTCCGTGAGGCGCGCGCCGGGGATACGTTGGATCTGCATCTGTCGCTTTCTGGAGACAACGGCTCGGAACTGTTTCGCAAGATCTCTTATGTGCTGCCGGTGGGGCTCGCCGCGGGACCTTTGTACATCACGGTTTCCGACGGCATGACGGCGAACTTCGCGGACCTGATCCAGATCGCCGGCGCGAAGAGCCGGACACCGGGACAGGTGATTCGCGTGTTGAACTCGTTGCGCGCGAACAACAAGCTGACGGTGAAGTTGTGGCGTCCTGAACCGGCGTATCCGGTTCCGGGTTCGGAACTGCCCGCGCCTCCGGCGTCGATCGGGTTGATCCTGGCGCGGATGCAGAATGCGGGATCGCTGGCACTTGCGCCGGGCCGTGGCGCGAAGATCGCGGAGTTCGACGTGGACCTTGGCGCGTTTGTTGCCAGCGGGGCAAAGACCATTCAGGTGGAGGTGAAGGAGTGAAGAGCCTTTTCGTTCTTTGCTGCG
>CAZCPL010000045.1:0-1934 GCA_964500255.1 uncultured Solibacteraceae bacterium
CCTCAAAGCCGTGCTCAAAGAGGTGCAAAGCGCCGAAGGCGAGATCATTCTCTTCATCGACGAACTCCACACCCTCGTCGGCGCCGGCAAAGCCGAAGGCTCCATGGACGCAGGCAACCTGCTCAAGCCCATGCTCGCCCGTGGCGAACTCCACTGCATCGGCGCAACCACGCTCGATGAATACCGCAAGCACATTGAAAAGGACGCCGCGCTCGAGCGCCGCTTCCAAACCGTGCTCGTCGATCAGCCCACCGTTGAGGACACCATCTCCATCCTCCGCGGCTTGCGCGAGCGCTATGAAAACCACCACGGGATTCAGATCAAAGACTCGGCCATCGTTGCCTCGGCCGTGATGTCCAATCGCTATATCACGGACCGCTTTCTACCCGACAAAGCCATCGATTTGATGGACGAAGCGGCCGCCAAACTGCGCACCGAAATCGACTCCATGCCAGCGGAACTCGACGAGATCCTCCGCCGCTCCATGCAGCTCGAAATCGAACGCGAAGCGCTCAAGAAAGAGACCGACGTCGCCTCCAAAGACCGCTTGGCCAAGCTCGAAAAAGAGCTCGCCAATCTCAAAGGCGATTCCGGCGCTCTGCAAGCCCAGTGGCAATCGGAAAAGGCCGCCGTCGTCAAGCTCAGCGCCGTCAAAGAAGAGATCGAGCAGACGCGCATCCAAATTGAACAGGCCGAGCGTCAGTACGATCTCAACAAGGTCGCCGAACTCCGCTACGGCAAACTCGCCCAGCTCGAACGCGACCTCGCCGTCATGACCGCGACCTCCGAACGTCCGCGTCTCATGAAAGACGCAGTGGACGAAGGCGACATTGCCGACGTCGTCAGCCGCTGGACCGGCGTCCCCGTCTCCAAGCTCCTCGAAGGCGAAATGCAGAAATTGCTTTCGCTAGACAAAGAGCTGCAAAAGCGCGTCATCGGTCAGCTGGAAGCCGTCCAAGCGGTCTCTGAAGCCGTCCTTCGCGCCCGTAGTGGATTGAAAGATCCGCGTCGTCCCATCGGCTCGTTCATCTTCCTCGGCCCCACCGGCGTCGGCAAAACCGAACTCGCCCGCGCCCTCGCTGAATTCTTATTCGATGACGAACATAATATGATTCGCATCGATATGAGCGAATATCAGGAAAAACACACGGTCGCCCGTTTAATCGGCGCGCCTCCTGGATATATTGGCTTCGATGAGGGCGGCCAATTAACAGAAGCTGTTCGCCGCAAGCCCTACTCGGTCGTCCTGTTTGATGAAATCGAGAAGGCTCACCCCGACGTCTTCAACGTCCTGCTGCAGGTGCTCGACGACGGACGCCTCACCGACGCCCAAGTCCGAACCATCGACTTCAAGAACACCATCGTCATCATGACTTCGAATCTCGGCTCGCAGCGCATCCTGCAAGGCGGCAGCTACGAGCGCATGCAGGAACAAGTGATGGATGAACTGCGCAAGCACTTCCGTCCCGAGTTCTTGAACCGCGTGGACGAGACCATCGTCTTCCATGCGTTGAGCGAAGAGCAGTTGCTCAAAATCGTCGAAGTCCAACTCGGAGGCCTGCGCGCACGCCTCGCCGAACGGCGCATCGAAATCGAGCTATCCGACGCCGCGCGCCTCCACTTGGTGCGGACGGGCTACGATCCGACCTACGGCGCACGCCCACTAAAGCGGGCGATCCAAAAGGAATTGGAAACGCCGCTCGCAAAACGGATACTAGGCGGAACCGTTCGCGACGGCCAGCGCATCTATGTAGATACGAACGCCGATGGAACCCTAACCTTTGAATCCGCCGCAATCCCGGTCAACTGATCTCGTGGGGCAAACATTTGCACAACTTCTGAAAAGGCTCAAGTCGAGCCGAAGCGCGACGCAACCGAACACCAGCCGTGAGGCACAGCCAACGATGGAACCCTAACAGCATTTCGGACTTTCA
>CAZCPL010000045.1:2034-28417 GCA_964500255.1 uncultured Solibacteraceae bacterium
GAAGCCTGGTGGGGCGAGCTTTAGCTTGCGCGAGGCTTCAGCCTCGCCAGGCAGCCAAAACAATTTCTCAAAAAAGGCTCGAGTCGAGCCGAAGCGCGACGCAACCGAACACCAGCCGTAAGGCACAGCCACCGATGGAACCCTAACAGCATTTCGGACTTTCAGAAGCCTGGTGGGGCGAGCTTTAGCTTGCGCGAGGCTTCAGCCTCGCCAGGCAGCGAAACAAAAAGCTCTTGCTAGTCGAGCCGAACCGCAAGCAACCAACGAATGCAACGCAACCGAAAACCAGCCTCACGGAACCACGACCGTAAGGCCATGGGCTGCAGCGATTGTCGTGGACAATAGATCCAACTGCACAATCAGAAATAAGAGAACCGCACGAAAGGAACAACTGCTCAAAATGGGAAACGATAGAATCCAGATCCTGCCAATCCTGCCGCTCAAAAGCGCGGTCCTCTTCCCCGGACTCCTGATGCCCCTATCCGTAGGCCGCCCAGCCTCCATCAAGGCTGTGGACGCAGCACTGAAAACGGAAGAGAAAGAAATCATCGTCGTCGCCCAACGCTCCCCCGAAACGGACGAGCCCGCGCAAGACGATCTCTACACCATCGGAACCAAGGCAACCATCCGCAAAATCTCGCGCCCCAGCAGCGACCAAATGGAACTGCTCGTGCTCGGCAGCGAACGCGTCGTCATCACTCGCGTCACCATCGAAGACGGCATGATCAAGGCCAAAATCCATCCGCTGCCGCTACCGGAAGATCGCGGTACCGAAGTCGAAGCCCTGCAGGGCGTGCTCTTCGAACTCGCCATGAAGGCGATCTCGCTTGCCCAGTCTGCACAATCGCCAGCAGAAATCAGCACCATGCTCGAAAGCGCCAACGGAGACCCCGTTCGCCTCGCCTACCTGCTTGCGTCGATGTTCAGTCTTGACATTGCTAAGGAGCAGGAACTGCTCGCAGCGCAGACCACAGTCGACACCCTTCGCCTCATGCACAAATACCTCGCGCATGAAGTCCAAGTACTCGAAATTCGAGCTAAAATCGCCTCCGATGCCCGCTCCGAAATTGGCAAGGAACAGCGTGACTACATGCTGCGCCAGCAGATGCGCGCCATCCAAACGGAACTCGGCGACAAGAACAACGACCAGGATGAAATCGGACAACTGCGCGAAAAACTCGAAAAAGCCGAGCTTCCTGAAGACATCAAGAAAGAAGCCAAACGCGAGCTCTCGCGCCTCGAACGCCTGAGCGCCGGTCAGCCGGAATTCCACGTCATCCGCACTTACCTTGAATACGTGTTGGAACTTCCGTGGAACGCCTCCACCCCTGACAAGCTCGACATCGCGAACGCCCGCGCTATTCTCGATGACGATCATTATGGCTTGAAAGAGGTCAAAGAGCGCATCCTCGAACAACTCGGCGTGCTCAAGATGAACCCCGAAGCCAAGGCCCCGATCCTCTGCTTTGTCGGACCTCCCGGCGTTGGCAAAACTTCGCTCGGCCAATCCATCGCACGAGCCCTCGGACGCAAATTCGAACGCATGTCCCTCGGCGGCATGCACGATGAAAGCGAACTGCGCGGCCATCGCCGCACCTACATCGGAGCCATGCCTGGACGCGTCGTCCAAGCACTGCGCCGCGCCGGATCCAACAACCCCGTGCTGCTGCTCGACGAGGTCGACAAGCTCGGTCGCGACTTCCGTGGAGACCCCGCGGCCGCGCTGCTCGAGATCCTCGATCCGGAACAGAACAAGAACTTCCGCGACAACTATCTCGACATGCCGTTCGATCTGTCGAAGGCATTCTTCATCATGACCGCCAATACGTTGGACACCATCCCGCGACCGCTGCTCGATCGCATGGAAATCCTCCGCGTCTCCGGCTACAGTGAAGAAGAGAAGCTCAACATCGCGATGCGCTACATCGTGACCAAGCGCATGAAAGACGTCGGACTCACCTCCGAACAAGTCACGCTCGGTCCCGATGCGCTCACCAAAATCATCAAAGGCTACACGCGGGAAGCGGGCCTCCGCCGCTTGGAACAAGCCGTTGGACGCGTGTTGCGCAAAGTCGCCCTACAGTTTGCCGAAGGCCGCACCGAGCCGTTGACTGTGACGCCCGAACTCGTCGTCGAAATGCTTGGACCAGAAATGTTCCAGCAGGAACAGATGCGCAAGAAGATGCCTGCTGGAGTGGCGACCGGCTTGGCCTGGACAGAAGCGGGCGGCGATGTCCTCTACATCGAAGCCTCTCGCCTGCCTTCGGCGAAGGGACTCACTTTGACCGGACAACTCGGCGAAGTGATGCAGGAATCGGCCAAGATCGCACAGAGCTTTGTGTGGTCCCGCGCCGGTGCGCTGGGCATCAATCCGGATGTCTTCAAGGACGACGGCGTCCACATCCACGTGCCCTCTGGCGGCATCCCAAAAGACGGACCCTCCGCCGGGGTGACGATGGTGACGGCGCTGACCTCGCTGCATACCAAGCTGCCGATGCGCAGCGATACGGCGATGACCGGCGAGGTTACTCTTACAGGACTCGTCCTGCCCATCGGCGGCCTCAAAGAGAAAGTGCTGGCGGCGCGCCGCGCTGGCCTGACTCGCGTGATCTTGCCCAAGGCGAATGAAAAAGATTTGCGCGATGTTCCCGAGAACGTCCGCAAAGAGATGGAATTCATCTTCGCCGAAAGGATCGAAGAAGTGCTTGAGGCGGCAATACCGGCGCTCCAGCATTCGCTCACGTTAGCGTAGTTGTTCGAGCAGTCTCAAAGAAGAGCCACGAAGCATCGGAAACGGTGCGCGTGGCTCTTCGCCTTTTCTGAAGGCCCCGCAAGGGACAACCCTCAGGCAGATCTTTCTCAGTTGAATAGTTCGATAACCGGCGCGCGGATCATTGGTGGATCCGCGCGCAGCGGGGACGCGCTAAACTTAATCGCTCAAAAGGCCGCTCAAGTTCCAGCGCGGCGCGATTGCTGTCATTCGTAATGCATTGGCGACGGCAAGAACCCCTGCTGTTCCTGCCTGCGAGTAGGGTGTAGGATGCCTATCGAGCAGGGGCTGGTCCCTCGGCGCTCACGAGAAGTTGACTACCTGTGCTCATTTAGATAGAGTTGACCACACCGAAAACAGGCTCTGCCACGTGGCGCGGCGGGGCTGGCGACATCATCCGCGCCGCAGGCGCGTAAGTCTTCTGTTTCCGTTGCGGCCTTGTGTGGCATCATCATCCCGCGGCGCATGCCGCGTGGCGTGGCAGCGTGAAACGCGCTGCCGAGCGGTGGTCTGGTGGATCACTTTTGGCGAGCATAGGTGCATCGTTTCTCGCGAGTGCCGAAGGGCTGGTCGTTGTCATTACGAACGGGGCTACTCATGAATACGGCTCGACTGTCGCGTCGTGAGCCACTTGCCGAAGGAACAACCGGTGAGCGATTTTCCGCCTACGCGAAAAGCCGATTTGTGAACCGTCGTGACATCCGCGCGAATCAGAGTTCTCATGCTGGTTCTCGCTCGGATGCTCACTTGGTTTCAAGCCGTCATGTTTCTGGCCTTTGGCGTCTGGGGATTTGTGCATCCGCAAGGCCTCGCCGGACTGTCGGACATCGCACTTCCCAACGCTCTGGCCGTCGCGGAGTTCCGCTCCTTTTATGGAGGCGCAGCGATGGGCGTTGCCGCGCTGCTGCTCTTTGCTGCCCTTAAGGCTCGATGGAATGACGCGTTGATTGTGCAGATCGGCATCTATGGCGCGATCGTCTCCGGACGGCTCATCCAATGGGCTTCCGCTGGTTCGCTCGAAAGCCAGACCGCCAAGTTGCTAGCCACGGAAGTTGCCAGCGCCGCGCTAGCCTGGTGGGCGCTGCGAGGCAGCAAACAGAGCCGCTGACGTGTTACCAAAGTGGATTCGAAATGCGAATCCAGCACAATCTGACTCCCTCTTCTTTAGCGCCTAAAATTGCGGCGTTCTGGCAGGTTTCCGCGGCGAAGGTCCGCAGCATTGAGGCTTCTTACAAGCCCGAGAACGGAACGCCGGTCTTCACCGTCGATGGCAAGTACACGGCCCGCGGTTGGACCGAATGGACCCAGGGCTTTCAGTTCGGATCCGCGATCCTGCAGTTCGATGCGACCGGCGAACGCGAGTTTCTCGACTCAGGCAAGCAGCGCACGCTCGATCTCATGGCGCCGCACGTGTCGCACACGGGCGTTCACGATCACGGCTTCAACAACGTTTCCACCTATGGCAATCTGTTGCGTTTGGCGACCGAAGGCCGGATGGATGCTTCGGAATGGGAATGCCACTTCTATCGCATGGCCCTGAAGGTGAGTGGAGCGGTGCAGGCTTCGCGCTGGTCGACGATCAGGCGTGTCGACGATCCGCCTGCTTGGCTGACGGGCGATGCGGGATACATCTATAGCTTCAATGGACCGCACTCGCTGTTTGTCGATACGATTCGGTCGTTGCGTTCGCTATCGGTGGCGCACCGCTTAGGACATCGGATGATGGGCGAAGGCGACCGCAAGATCAGCCTGCTGTCGCGCTTGCTGCAGCATGCCGAATCGACCGCACGGTATGCCTGTTTCTCTGGCCGGAATCGCGACTCGATGGATATGCGCGGACGAACCGCCCACGAGGCGATCTTCAATAGCAACGACGGGGCGTATCGTTGTCCGAATTCGCAGCAGGGCTTCTCGCCGTTCACCACCTGGACTCGCGGACTCGCGTGGGCCATTCTCGGATTTGCCGAGCAACTCGAGTTCATCGCCACCGTGAGCGATGCCGAACTGGATCGATACGGCGGTGGGCGCGCGAATGTCGTGAACATGCTGCGCACGACAGCCGTCAACACCGCGGACTTCTATATCGATCAGGCTTCTGCTCTCGACGGCATTCCGTATTGGGATACTGGAGCGTCGCGCACGTGGCGATTGGGCGAATTTCAAGATAGGGCTGCGGATCCTTACAACACCGATGAGCCGGTGGACTCAAGCGCGGCTGCGATCGCCTGCCAAGGCCTGCTGCGACTGGGTGGGTGGTTCGCTGGCGTTGGCGATGCAGAGAAGGCCGCGCGTTACCGTCAAGCCGGATTGACGGTGCTGTCGACACTGCTCGATGAGCCTTATCTGAGCAAAGATCCGAATCATCAGGGACTGATTCTGCATAGTGTCTACCACCGACCCAATGGTTGGGACCAAGTGCATGCGGGGCAGAGCGTTCCGAACGGCGAGTCGTGCATGTGGGGCGACTATCATGCTCGCGAAGCGGCATTGTATGTACAACGGCTGGCGGAAGCGCAGCCGTATCTGAAATTCTGGGCAGACTAGTTCTGCGACCGCGTGATTTGTTTCGAGCTACTTTCCAGTGTGCCCTGTCCCTGACGGTCGCGGCTTCGAATGGCCATTGGCAGTCCGAAGCGAGTCGTTCAGAGCCGCGCCGATAATGGTGCGGAACCAAACGAACTATTTCATTCGGTTGAAGAACTAGGTTCGGACGAACACGCGGGTCACCGCCGCTGACAGAGCGGCCGTGCATTGGGGATGCTTATCGATCGATGGCCAGATCCCCCCGCTCGAATCCAGGATGTTGTTGTTGAGTGGAATCAGCAGCCAACCGTGGTCTTCGGCGTACATGCCGGACGAGGATTCGATCGAACTGATGCGTCCATCTTGAACACCGCCCTTTTTCTTCTGCAATATCTCGATGGCGATGCTAAGCGGGTCGCCCGGGGCTCCCGAATAAAAAGCTCCGACCATCACAGCGCTGTAAGCGGCTTTCTCTTCCGGAGAGACCGGATACTTGGGATTGTTCGCTTTGCAGAAGAATGCCAATTGCACGAGATGGACATCCTCGAGTTTGTTGGGGCATCCTGGCCCTACGTTTTCGTCGACATTCCAATAGAACCGCGTGTTCCTGCCGACCAGTATTGCTTTTGCCATTTCGTTGAGTTCTCCTTCTCACTCCAACGGCGCAACCGCAAATTCGAATCAATCACGGGGCGGGAAGTTTTTTGCAAAATGTCCTGATCGCGGGCCGGTCTGTTTTGCGCGTAGACTAGTAGACTTAGTCGCAGAGCAGGAGGGAACAGAATGAATCCTGGTGGGCAATGGTACTACCTGGTTGGCAGTGACACGCGCGGACCTGTCACGCAGCAACAACTCATCGATCTGATCAAGGCTGGGCACGCGCCTCCGGCGACGCTGGTAGCCGGCGCGGGGTGGCCGCAGTGGCAGCCTGCGAACGCGGTGTTTACGGATCAGCTTGCAGTGCCTGTAACTGCTCCCGTTGCTTCGGCACCGGTGGTTCAGCAGCCGCAGCAACAGCCGTCCTCATCGTTCGTGCCGCAAACGCAACCTCAGCCGCAGAAGCAGTCCGTGCGGCCGGCGGTTGCTTCGGCACCGTCACCGACGGCTGTGGCAGCTGTGCAATTGCGTTGTGTGGCGGGTCCGGACACCGGCAAGGTGTTTGTGATCAGCTCGCAGGAAGTGACGCTGGGGCGCGTCGCTGGCATTGGGCAGCAAGATCCTTCCGTTGCCGATCACCACGTCATCTTTTCCTGGCAGAGCAACATGCTGAACTTTCGCATGGTTTCGGCGAATTCGGCCATTCTGATCGGTGGCCAGACTCCGTCGGCCGGGGTACTGCTGCTGGGGCAGCAGTTCGGCATCGGGGCTTCGACTTGGGAAGTCAGCAGCCAATCGTTCACTTTGGGCGGGTTGCTCGATTCGGTGGGCAGCCGTTTGAACTCGTTGGCATCCACCGAAAAGCTGGAAGGCTTCAGCTTGAGCGAGATGTTTTCTGAGGTCTTTAAGAAGCGGACGCAAGAGGAAGTGGATGAGTACTTCATCTGCGGCACCACAAAGACCACGCCCGCGATTGAGGATGCGCAGACCGGTTGGCCCAAGCCCTGGTTCTTCATGCGTGTGCTGATCTTCATGGGGCTGATCTACTTCGGGTTCCTGTTGGCTTGGAAGGAATTTGGCAACTCGAACCTGCTGCCTGGGCTGATGATGATGGGTTCGCTGGTGTTGCCGCTGGCGACCGTCATTCTGTTCTTTGAGCTGAATACACCGCGCAATATCTCGTTTCACTATACGATCGGACTGCTTTGCGTCGGCGGGGTGGTTTCCATCTTTCTGTCGCTCATCGGTTTTTCGATTTCCAGTCTGTCGAGCTACATCGGTCCGCCGGCGGCTGGCATTGTGGAAGAGATCGGAAAGCTGCTGACCGTGATTCTTGTCGCGCGAAATTTGAAGCACAAGTACGTTCTGAACGGGTTACTGTTCGGTGCGGCGGTGGGCGCTGGATTCGCGGTTTTCGAGAGCGCGGGCTACGCGTTCCGGGCGTTTATGGAAACGTTCGTGCAGGGTGCGGTGCGAACGAATCTAGACCAGTCCACGATCTCAGCGATTGCGGGCGGCAACATGACTGCGAACATTACGATCCGAGGATTGTTGAGTCCGTTTTGTCATGTGGCATGGACAGCGATCGCGGCGGGTGCGCTGTGGCGTGTGAAGGGTGGCCGTTCGTTCTCACCAACGATGTTGGGGAACTCGACGTTTCTGAGGGCGTTCATGATTCCGGTGGTGCTGCACATGATCTGGAACGCGAGCTTCATCCCCTCGAACTTTTGGATCAAGCAGATGGTGCTGGGCGTGATTGGCTGGTTTATCTTGTTCGGCATTGTCCAGCAGGGGCTGAAGCAGGTGAAGAATGCGCAGTTGGAACAGGTGCGCGAGGAGTTGTCGCGTACGCAATCGGCGATCACGGCAGTAACCGGGAGCCACATGGTTCCACGCCCGCTAGCGGCTCGATAAATTGCGGAACCGGTCTGGAGGCCTTGGTGGACGCGCGGCTCGTGCGTACGAACGGGCAGGTTGCGCTCGCCGGTGAAGATCACAAGAGTGAACAGGGCGGTACGAGCCTTGACATTTTGCGGGAGTTATTCGCCAAGCAGGCTTAAAAGGGCGACAGTTGCCAGGAACGCGTAACGCCAAGTATCGGTTTCTGGGTCACCATCTCGGGAAAGTCCGCGGGGTCAGTTTTGGACAGCCACAGAAAGAAGGAACGGACACCGAACGCTCATGCAGCCTCAACGGATTTTGTTCACTACGCTCGGTTCCCTAGGGGATCTTTTCCCTTACTTGGCTGTAGCTTCGGAGATGCAGCGGAGAGGTCATCTTGCAACCATCCTCACGACGGTGCAGCATCGGTCCCGGGTCGAACGGAGCGGAGTTCAATTTCGGGAGGCGGCTCCCAATCTGGACTTCACCGACAAAACGTTTCAAGAGCGGGCGATGCACGAGACAACTGGCTCGCGCTATATGCTTCGAGACGTAATACTTCCGCAAATTCGGGTGAGCTACGAAAACATGCTGGAGGCTAGCGTTCATGCCGACCTCCTTGTGACGCAGATGCTCACCTTTGCAGGTCCGATTGTGGCGGAAAAGACCGGTATTCCCTGGGTCTCAACCGTACTCGCGCCGCTTTCGTACTTCTCCTATCGGGACTCTCCGGTTTTGTCTTCCCGCCTAAATGGGCTGCGAGAGGCCGCGCCGCGTTTGAATGCATTCGTCAATAGGGTCGCGCGCTCAACCACAAGATCATGGAACAGCCCGGTCTACCAGCTCCGGCGAGAACTTGGGCTCGCTCAGGGTCTCGAGCCGATCTACGACGGACAGCATTCGCCTTTGAAAGCGCTAGCCATGTTCTCTCCATTGTTGGCGCAGCCGCAGACCGACTGGCCTCCTGGGGCACTGATCACCGGCCATCCATTCTGGGAAGAACAGGGGATTCGGGCGGAAATGCTCGATGAATTGGATCGGTTTCTAGCGGATGGACCGCCACCCGTCGTCTTCACGCTTGGATCTTCCGCCGTCCTGAACCCGGGGCAGTTCTACGAAGAGAGTGTGAAGGCGGCGAGGCAACTGGGTGTACGCGCGGTCCTACTTGATGGCGAGAAAGCTTCGGGCAGGCAGGCGGGGCGAGATATTCTACGGCTCGCATACGCGCCGCACTCGTACCTGTTCCCGAAAGCAAGTGTCGTCGTGCATTCGGGCGGCGTCGGAACGTGTGCCCAGGCGATGCGCGCCGGCCGTCCTTCGCTGGTGACGCCCTTCGCCTACGATCAACCCGATAACGCGATGAGGCTTGTCCGATTGGCAATTGCCCGCACGATACGAAGAGATCGTTATACGGCGCGGCGCGCTGCAAGGGAGATCGGGACTCTAATGAAAGAGCCCCAGTATCGAACGAACGCGGAACGCATCGCCCGAACCGTGCGGGCCGAAAACGGCGTAGGCGTGGCTTGCGATGCATTGGAGAGCTGCCTTTAGGGGGGTGACATGAATGCGCCGGTATCATCTGTTTCCAGGCTTACTGGGCTGAGGTTTTGGCGCAAGTGCTGAACGAGTGCGGGGGCGACCGGATCGTCGACATCGGTTCTGGCTCCGGTAGGCCCATGCAGCTCGTATTGACAGAGTTGGCTAAGTTGGGACTCCGTCCCCAAGTGACGTTGACGGATCTTTATCCCTCGCCGGAGGCGGACTCTTCGCCTGACTATTGGCCCGAACCGGTGTGCGCCACCAACGTGCCTCCAGTGCTTAGAGGAGTTCGGACTCTTTTCGCGTGTTTTCATCACTTCAATCCGCCAATGGCGCGGGCTGTTTTCCGTGATGCGTTCGCGCAGCGTCAGCCGATTTGCATCTTCGAAGCGACGTCGCGAACACCGCCCGCCATCGCGGCGGCATTTGCGATTCCTTTTTTCGTGCTCCTTCCAGCGCCGAGGGTTCGACCGCTTTCTTCGTCTCAGATCGGGCTGACTTATCTGGTCCCGATCATGCCGTTGCTTGCGCTGTGGGATGGGCTTGTGTCCCGGCTGCGCACGTACTCGATCGTCGAACTGCAGGCGCTTACACGAGACTGCGCTGAAGTGTCCGCGGGTGCCCTTCAGCACTTCTTATCTGCTTGGTTTGCCGCATTAGGGGAGAAATTGGCCTAGAGGAAAGAGGAACGCAATGCAATAGAACCCACAGCGTCTCATTTGCGACCGAAAAAAGGAGCCGCGCGAGCGTTCGGACCAGCGGGAAGGGCGGGCGGCGGCTTGCGGTGTTTGTCGTTGATCGGGTGCTATCCCGCTTTGAGTAGGTCCAGCAGGGGTTAGCTGGAAGGAGATCCATGGCTCAACTCGATTGGGCCCAATGCCCGTCGGTGGAAAGCGTACCGGGAGGTCGGGCGTCAGCTCGCACTGGTACCTCGTCGGGCACATGGCGAATCTTTGGCCCCTTGCGCCGTGAAACGGGTGCTATCCCGTTTTGACGTTCGAAAGGTCACCCAAATCAAGCGAGCTGCGCAGCAAGCCACGTCTTAGCGAAATCCCAATCCCGCTTCAACGTGGCCACAGAGATACCAAGCACCTCCGCGGCATCCGCTTCGGTCAATCCGCCGAAAAAGCGCAACTCGACAACCTTGGCTGCTCGCGGATCCAGTTCCTCCAGGCGGGCCAAAGCTTCGTCAAGGGACAAGAGCCGCTCGTCCAAATCCACAGCCCCGCCATCGGATTCCCAGAGCGACAGCTTCACGACACCGCCTCCTCGCTTCGCGCTCTGCGCCCGGCGGGCGTGGTCCAATAAAACACGCCGAAATTGCTGTGCCGCGACCGCGTAGAAATGGGCGCGATTCTTCCAGGCAACCGGCTCGGACCGGAACATCCGAAGATACGCTTCGTGCAGGACGGCGGTGGTCTGCAACGTATGTTCGCCGTGTTCGCGGCGCATTTCCCGCGCGGCAATACGATGCAGCTCGCCATACACCAACTCCATGAGTTGGTTTGCTGCTTGCGTGTCGCCAAGGCGCCATCGGTCCAGAAGGCCGGTGATGATATGAGGGTCGCGCCCTTCCTGCTGATTCATTAGAGTCAATTGTGAGCTATTTCTTGTCTGCGCCGCGCTAAGCTCACCGAGGAGGGCACACTACCGATGACGCCCGAAGAACTGAGCCGGATCCGGAGAATCTACGAGGAAGCGCTGCCGATGACCGGTTCGGCAAGAGACGCTCACCTCAAACAGGAGTGCCATGGTGAGGAAATTACTCGTCTGGAAATCGAACGGCTGCTGAAGGCTCACGACAGTATCCCAACCTGGATCGACCGTCCAGTTGTCGGCGAGGCGGTAGGCTTCGCCGTGGCCGATGCCCCGACTTTGGAGGGCCGGACCCTCAGCGGTTACACCATTCTCCGCGAACTCGGCAGAGGAGGAGCGGGTACCGTCTATCTTGCCGAGCGATCCGATGAAACGTTCCACCGCCAAGCCGCGATCAAGCTAATACTGCCGCCAACCGGTTCTCCGGAAGTCATCGCCCGATTCCAGCAGGAGCGTGAGATACTTGCCTCGCTCGACCATCCGAATATCGCCAAACTCCTCGATGCCGGAGTGACGAAAGAGGGGTGGCCGTACTTCGTCATGGAATTCGTCGAGGGGCGTCCGATCAATCGCTGGTGCGATGAACGAAGGCTCAATGTCAGCGAGAGGGTCGAATTGTTTCGCGGCGTCATCAACGCCGTTCGCTACGCGCACCGGCATCTGGTCGTCCATAGAGATCTCAAGCCGGGCAACATCTTTGTCACCGGCGATGGCGTTGTGAAGTTGCTTGACTTCGGGATCGCCAAGGTGCTGTCCAGCGCGATCGGGGAAAAACCCGCGGACACCCTGACACTGGCGCGCATGATGACGCCGGAGTACGCCAGCCCCGAGCAGGTCAGTGGAGCCATAATTACCACCCAATCCCGCACCAGTCAAAGCGTTCAGTGTCGACACCGTCAGCCTTGTGGACCCTGCGCCGCCCGTTCACAGCGGGGTTGCGAGTGTCCACCAGGCGGCACGGCGTGACAGGGACGAACCAATCGGAACTGTTTGGCAAATGAGAGAGAGTTATGGAGTCCGCAGAGCGAGGAGGCAAGGTCGGCCGCTGCTTTGCGAGGCAAGGATCGGGCAAAGTCGGATCGGATCGTTTGGGTTTTGGGAGGTGGGCTTTTGCTTTGGTTTCTTTGGGTCGAAGTGGTGAAGGATTTTGCGCCGCCATGGTTCAGGGATTGGCGATGACGGACGGACTTAGACGAATCTCGCGGGTGTCATGAGATACATTGCGGCAAGGCTCGCGGTGGCGGCGAGCAGCAGCAACAGCAGGACCTTTGCCGCGCCTGTCGGGATCGTTTGCATCCTCGCGCGGAGTGCAGTCTCGCGAAGCAGAACCAACGGCAAACTTATGGCGGAGGCCGCCAGTAGAATGCAGCTTTGCAGGCCCGCGCCTTCCACTCTTGTGAGTAGATTGACTCCCAGCACGAGGAAAAGGAACACGGCAATCACAAGCCAACTGGAGCCTTCCAGATAGACGTTCGGAGCCTTTGCGCCAGGCCTTGCGACATACTTCCAAAGCAGGAATCCGACGCTGAGTAGCAGCGGAGGCATGGTGATCAAAGCGAACGCGGGAGCGAAACCACCCAACACACCCACATACGCCAGCGGACTCACCACCAGCCCCAAAACGCAAGCTGCGAGCCCTGTCGCGGCCCAACTCATACCGATGGGGCCTCATGCGTCATCTCTACGACGATTCGTGTCACCAGAGGTGCGTAACCATGTTGGTGCTGCAACTGCCACCACGCGGTGATTCCCTTGGCGGCGGTGGATTCCGTCCAGGAATCGGATGCCGCGCCGAACTCGGTGAGGTCGTCGTCATCGAGTCCGAAGACATCGTAAAAAATATAGCGGAGTTTAATGCAATACCGATTGGCGGCGGCGTCGTGACGATAGTGCGTCGCCACGACATAGCCGTGCTGGATGCCATTGATCATCAAGCCGAGGCCATTGTTGAAGTCGCCAGTGGAGAACATTTTGCTGCCGATGTTGAGGGCGGGCACACCGAGATCGGTGGGGCGAACCAGGCGGTTGATGTCCCAGCCGGCGTTTCTGAGAGCCTGATGGATGCGGGTCTTGCCGGCGGCGCGAAACGCCGAGGTGGGCGCGGAGAGTGCGGCGTGGCAGAAAAAGGTAATGTTTTGGTGCCGGGCGGCCGCGGCGGTGAGGGACCCATCGTCGAAGAACGCAACCGGATGCGTATTGTTGACTAGAAAGGCGTTGAACAGACGTAGGGCCATGCCCGAGGTGTCGCCGCCGGCGAATTGCCCGAGAAGCGCGCGCATTTTTGCTTGCAGATCGGTAACCGTGGTTCCGACGCTCTGGCCGGCAGGCGCGGCTCGACCGGTGCCGCTTTGGATATCCTGGCCGTATCTCGGCGGGATGGTTAGCCCTGGAAGGTTGGCGGGATCGGGGAAAGAAGTGGTGGGGGCCAGATAGGAGTCGGTCGCGATGGCGACGACTCTCGGCGTGATCGGGTGGGCGGAACAGTCGGGCATTTTGTCTTTCCTTTTGCGATGGATCTATTGGGCGACGAGTCCGGTCATCGGGCTGCTGGCGCTTGCGTACAGGCGTTTGGGCATGCGTCCGGCGAGGTAGGCGAGGCGACCGGCCTGTACGCCGTAGTTCATTGCCAGGGCCATCTTTTCGGCGTCATCCGCCTCGGCGATGGCGGTGTTCATGAGGATAGCGTCGAAGCCGAGTTCCATAGCGATGGCGGCGTCGGATGCGGTGCCGACACCGGCGTCCACGATCAGAGGCACTTCGGTGATCATCTCGCGCATGATGCGTAGAGAGGTGAGGTTCTGAATGCCAAGTCCTGAGCCGATGGGTGCGCCGAGGGGCATGACAGCGGCTGCGCCGGCGTCGATCAATTTGCGGGCGTTGATGAGATCGTCGGTGGTGTAGGGCAACACGACAAAGCCCTCTTTGACGAGCACGCGGGTTGCTTCGAGCAGACCTTCGTTGTCTGGCAGAAGAGTCTTGGGATCGCCGATCACTTCGAGTTTGACCCAGTTTGAGAGGCCGACCTCGCGGCCGAGGCGCGCGGTGCGAATCGCTTCATCGGCGGTGTAGCAGGCTGCGGTATTCGGCAGGATGAACATCTTGTCGCGATCGATGTAGTCGAGCAGCGACTCTTTGGTTTTGTCGGTCAGGTTTACGCGACGGACGGCGACGGTGACCACTTGGGATCCTGAGGCCGTGTGGCAACGGGCCATCTCTGGAAAACTGCGGTATTTGCCGGTGCCTACAAACAGGCGCGATTGAAATTCGCGGTCCGCGATGCGTATGCTGTCGCTCATGTTTCCATGGTAGTTCAGCTGAGGGTCCCTGGCGGATGGAGGAGACCGTTCGAACCGGGACTCCCCAACACTGCGGCGCACACGGGATTATCCGCATCCATCCAAATGCTCGACACGTTATTGTGGAGCCGTGAATTTGACCATTGAGCTGGACCGTGAAAACGACGGTCGCTGGATTGCCGAGGCCCTCGAACTGCCCGTTGTCATGTGTTATGGCCAAACGCGGGACGAGGCCATCAGCAAGACCGAGCGGTTAGCGATCGAGGTGATCGCGGACCGCATTGCTCATAGTGAACTGGCGTCCTCGCGGCGCTGGAACGCGCCGGTTGGCAAGTGAAGCGTCAGCGCGGCTCTCACCGGCTGCCGGTTCATCCGAATCACCCGTCCTACGAGTTCGCGTTCCACGATCAAGACGAAATCGGACCGAGGATGCTGGCGATGCTGGCCCGCATGGCAAAACGGACTGGCTTGAGGCCCGAAGACTTATGAAGGCTACACAGACTACTTCGGCACCTTTTACTCTCCCTGAGACTCCGGCGGGTTTTTTTGAGTGCCCGAATTGTAAAGCGCGGTGAAAGCGTCCTGGTCAAGGGGAGGCGTAAAACCTGGACCGTCATCCGGATCCTGCTGCAAGTAGTGATAGCGAACGACGATCCAATCGCCGAAGTAGCGAATGCCCAACGCAGATTCGATCGGGCCTGAGTTGCGCAGAGCGCGATGGCTGGCGAACACGGTGCGTTTCGTAGAAATTGAATGACCCAGCGCCACTCCACGTGTTTGACGGACCATCGACCATGGCATCGGAGGCAAGTCCGATTTCATGATATTTTCCCCGATTCTCGCACCGGCTGAGCCAGGGCCCCGGTCCATGTCGGAGGTTACGACGGCATAGCGCGTGTAGACTTCCTGGACTGTGGCGTCGTATGGTGTGGGTTGCAGGGACGGGATGATCAGTCCAGGAATGAACGGCAGGTCTGGCACATTGGGCTGCGGGCTAGGCTTCTTCTGCACCGGTGGCAAGATGGGTGGGCCGATGGTGGTCGGCACGTTCAGTATCTGCCCTGGGTAGATCCTGTTCTTGTCTGGAATTTGTGGATTCGACTGCATTAAGGAATAGAGTGGAATTCCGAGGTTTTTCGAGTCATCTGTTTTTCTTTCGCCTTCAACCCTACAGGCGCAGCAATTCCCCAGACACTCGTAAAGTATTTCGCTTTTCTATTTCGCGCTATCGGGAGCGTAAGCCACAATGGCGATGGCATCTGGAAGATTTGGCGTCGGGCCGGGCCACCCCGCGCATGTTCCATGCAAACGGTTCGCTATCGTCCGTCAGCTTCGAAGGAGTTTCACGAGCGCGCGGATGTCTGTGCCCGGTTCCGCGACACAGTAGACGCGCCCGCTGCAGGCGCGCGCAATCTCATGCAATGCCGGATGCGAGGACGAGACGCGGACCACAGATCCCGCTGCGCGAATCGCTTCCACGGCAGCCTGCCAGTTGGTCTCATCGAGCTTCGGGCCGACGCATTGGGCGGCTCTGCCGGAATCTCGCAACTCTTGGAGCAGGCCTTCGATTTCAGAGGGATCTGTGTGCTCGGTGGCGGAATCCCAACAGACTTCGAGGTCAGGACGCTTCCAACTCCACTGTTGCGCGGCGTTGCCGCGAATGGCCGCGTCGTATGCGGTACCGATCATCGCCACACGGGAACCGTCGGAAGGCAGCGCGGCGACATCGAGCACGATTTTGGTGTAACCAAGTACGTCGATCACGGCGGCGATGGGGTCAGCATCCTGCGTCAAGCGAATGGTGGGGGCTGGCAATGTGTATCCTTCGCGCCAACCCGCTCGGATTGCACGCAAGACGCCTTCGTGCCATTCGACGTGGAGGGCGGCGGCGTTGAGTCCTGCTTCGTGATGGAGGCTACGAAAGGCTAGAAACGCGTCGGCATCCGGAGAGGCAACGGCGAACGCTGTGCCCGAGGGGCGGGGAAGGAACATGCGATCGACTTCTTTGGCGAAGGTGCGGATTGCTTCCCGGTTTTCAGTCGCGAACGGCATGGCGTTGATGACGATTTCGCGTCCGCCGCCAGGGCGCATGCGTCCGATTAGGGTGGACTTCTGAAACAAACCGGAAGAGGGAGCGGATGCTCCGGCGAGGCGCAGCAGATAGGGCTTGGCGACGCCTCCGCGAACGGCATCAATGGCGACAAAGAAGCTGTTGGGATGTACGGGGTCGGCTTGCAGCGACCCCATATGGGGAACGATGGTCTGCAGGCCGAGTAAATCGGCGCGTCCCGAGGCCCGATGACGCAAATCGTCGGTGAGGTGGCGGCCTTCCGTCACCTGAAAAACGACTTCGGCGAGCGAGGCGGCCTCGTTGGCGCGAACGGGTAGTTCGATCTGGAGTGGGTCCAAGAATCAGTTAAACACAAATCAGATGTGTAATGTTTTGAGATATTCGCGGAACGCGCCGCCCAAATCGTGACGCTTCAGGGCGAACTCGACGGTTGCTTTGAGGAAGCCGAGCTTGTCGCCGGCGTCATAGCGCGTACCTTCGAACTTGTATCCGTAGATCGGGCGGCTGCGCAGCAGATGCTTCAAACCGTCGGTGAGTTGGATTTCTCCACCGCTGCCAGGTTCCACTGCTTCGATGGACGGGAAGATTTCGGGGGTGAGTACATAGCGGCCGATGATCGCGAGATTCGAAGGCGCGTCCTCGGGGTTGGGCTTTTCGACGAGATTTCGGATGCGATAAAGCCGGTCTCCGCCGCCGGCATGGCTGATGGGTTCCGCGTCCACCACGCCGTAGGCGGAAATCTGATCTTTGGGAACTTCCATCAACGCGACTACAGAGGCGTTGTAGAACTCATAAATGTCAAGCAACTGTCGCAGGCAGGGGACGCCGGCGTCGATGACATCGTCGGAAAGCACCACTGCGAAGGGCTCGTTGCCGACCAGATCTTTGGCGCGCAGCACGGCGTGTCCCAAGCCGAGCGCTTCTTTTTGGCGGATGTAGGCAACGTCGATCATTTCGGAGACGCCGCGCACGATCTGGAGTAGTTCTTTCTTGTTGCGCGAACTCAACAAGTGTTCCATCTCGAAGCTGACGTCGAAGTGGTCTTCAATGGACGACTTGCCTCGTCCGGTGACGATGATGATGTTCTTCACGCCGGAATGCATCGCTTCTTCGACGCCGTATTGAATGAGCGGCTTGTCGACGAGGGGCAACATCTCTTTGGGTTGCGCCTTGGTGGCGGGAAGGAAGCGGGTGCCAAGTCCCGCAGCTGGGAAGACGGCTTTTCTGACGCGTTGAATCATTTGGACTCTTCTCAAAAGTGTAACAACCGACAGGGTTTCCAGAGGCTCGCGCAAACGGGTTACCGGCGTCGCGATGTTGGATTCCGTGTGGGTTGAGTCGGTTTTCCAGCCGATTCCGCAGCGTGGACATGGGCGAAATCCAAATCGAGTTTCCTGCGCTTCGTTGGGTTCGTCGGGAGTGGAGGTGAAGATGATTGCGCCCAGCCCCGGTCTGGCGGAGGATGCTGCGTTTGGGGACCACACCGAAATCGCCATCAGAGCTCGAAGGTTAGCCGCAAGGCAGCGCCCCAAAAACCGCGTGCCCAAGCCGAATCCGACTTTCACCGGCCACAAGGGAGCCGGTTCGGTGCGCCAGACTGGAAAAAGTACGGCGGGCGATGTCGACCCCGGCAAACCGCGATCTTTCCCGGCACGAACAATCGCATCGAAATATTTAGGTAGCACTACCAAATTGTCGATCTGCCCTGCATCGATCCGGTTTAGGCCCGTTTCGCGTCTTCACAACTGACCTCATCCTGCCTCCAAAGTTGGTCAGATTCAGGATTGTCCGCCGCGAAGGCGATCGTAGAGCCAGGCCCGCGCGAAGCGCATGTGCCGGTCGACTGTCGCCTTGCTCAGGCCCAGCAAAGCCGCGGTCTCGTCCGAGGTGCAACCCAGAAACACGCGGAGTTCCACGGCGGCGGCACGCTCGGGCATCGATTTCGAAAGCTCTTCGAAGGCGGTGTGGACATCCAACATCTCATCGCTTGCCGCGTCGACCCATGCCAGATCCGCGGCCAGCGGAACTCGATCGTGACCACCGCGTTTCGACGCCGATCTGCGGCGGGCTTCGTCCACGAGAATATTGCGCATGAGCCGCGCCGCAAAGGAATAGAAGTGGCCGCGATCCTGCCAGTCTACGCTTTTCAGCTCAATCAGCCGAAGAAAGAGTTCATGGACAAGCCCTGTTGCATCTATTTCGTTGCGTCCGCTGCCAAATTGGCGGGCGACATAACTGCGGGCAACCTGTCGCAAATGATCGTAGATCAACGGGACAAGCTTGGTTTGCAAATCCGGATCGTCTACTCCCGAATCGCCATTTTTCCACCGATGCAATAGCTCTGTGATTTCTCCTGGCATGAAACAAGTTACGCTAGCATAACGAAGTCCATGGCATCCACCGAGAGCTTACGGCGCGTCGCCGCGATCTTCGATGAACTGGCGGAACTGTCTGTCGAAGACAAGCACCAAGCCTTGGCACGTCTCCGCGAAAGTGACCCAGCGCTGGAGGCTGCGGTAAAAAAACTTTTCGAGGCGGAAACCCAACTGCCACCGGTGGAATCCACGCGCCAGGCGGAAGCTCAGCAAGGTCGTGTTTTTGGACCGTACCGGGCTTTGTCCTTGATTGGCCAAGGCGGCATGGGTGCCGTCTACCTCGCCGAGCGAGCCGACGGGCAATACACACGCCGCGCCGCGATCAAAGTGGTGCATGGCTCGATGGTTTCCGCCGATATGCGCATCCGGTTTTTCGCCGAGCGGCAAATTCTCGCTTCGCTGCAACATACCGGTATTGCCAGCATGCTCGACGGTGGCGTGAGCGAGGAAGGCGATCCCTATCTGGTCATGGAATACGTCGACGGTTTGGCGGTCGATTTGTATGCGGACCACAACAAGCTCACGGTTCCGCAGCGACTCGACCTCTTTCTCGATATCTGCGCAGCGGTCGATTTCGCTCACCGACATCTGATCATTCATCGGGATTTGAAGCCCTCGAACATCTTTGTGGACGCCGACGGCAAGCCGAAACTACTGGACTTCGGTGCGGCGAAGCTGCTTGCGCCAACCGGTTCCGACCAGACGAAGCAGTTTCTGACGCCGCGCTATGCGAGTCCCGAACAAATGCGCGGTGCGCCGGCTTCGGTGAGCATGGATGTCTACGCTCTGGGTGTGATTCTCTACGAACTGGTAACGGGAAGTTGGCCGTTTGGCGATCCGGCCGATATGGCGGCCAACCTGCGCCGCGCCACGGGCGAGCTTTCGCCGGATCATCCAACGACCAACATTACCGGCGAAGCGGCGGCTGCCAGATCTACCAGTGCGGGTGCCCTGAAGAGGACACTGCAGGGCGATCTCAGTGCGGTGATGGGCAAGGCATTGGAAACCGATCTTTCGATGCGTTATGGCTCGGTGGCGGAACTCGCCGCCGACGTGCAGCGCTTCCGTCGCGATGAGCCGGTACTCGCGCGTCCTCAGACCACGCTGTATCGCTTGCGCAAGTGGATTGCGCGGAACCCTGTGCAGACCGCCGCGGCGACTTTGGCGATATTGGGTGTACTGACTGGTGTCGCGTTGCGGGAGCAGCAGCGTTGGGTGGCCGAGCAACGCTTCGACGAGCTGCGATCGCTCGCGCGGTTCCAACTATTCGACTTGCAGGAACAGATGTCCTACTATGGCGCTGCGTTGCCGTTGCGCAAGGCCACGGCCGAACGTTCGCTCGCGGCACTGGATCAGCTTGCGCGCGAATCGGCACCTAGCTTCGAACTGCAGGCGGATCTCACTGAAGGTTATATCCAAATGGCTGAACTGCTGGGCAACCCAATGCGCGCGAACCTCGGGGAGACGGACCAGGCCCGCAAGGTGCTCGGGCGCGCCAAGCAGATGAACGAGATTCTGCAGACGATGCAGGGCGCGTTGAAGACGAAACAGATTGTGCAGGCGCGTTACGATTTGCAGGAAGCGCTGTTCGATAGCGGCACGTCGCGTGCGCCCGAACGCGCGCAGAAGGCCGCGCAATCGATGCAATTGCTGGAATCCGCGCTCGATATCCCATCGCTCAGCCCGGCAGAACTCTCGCGCCTCGCGTCGCTGCAGTTGATCTTGCATGTGAATCGCAATCAAACCCGCGGGGGAGTCGACCCCTATTCGCGCGATGGTTCGAACCTCGAGAAAGCGCGGCGCTACATCGATCGGGCGATGCGAAAAGATCCGCGCGACTCGGCATCGAAGCTCACCTCGTTTCAAATTGGCCTGCAGGAGGCCAATGTACTTTCTTCCACAGACAACGCCAAGGGCCGCGAAAAGATGCTCGAACTCCTGACCTCTTTGGATGGGATCGAGGTCACCGACCGGGTGAAGTTTGTGCGAGCCCGAGCGCTGGGATCGCTCGGATGGCTCGAAGGCCAGATGAAGCTTTTTGAGCCGGCGCATGAGCACATCCAGCAATCGGTGGACGGGTGGCGCCAGTTGATGGACGCCAATCCAGCGCAGGTGAATTACCGGTACGAGTGGACCGGTGCCTTGCGCGATCGATCCTTTGTGTTGGAATACGCGGGCAAAACGCAGGAAGCAATCGCTGCGATGGACGAGGCGGTTGTTGAGCATCAACGTTCGCTCGACCGCTCGCAAAATCCTGTCACGGCGCGGCAATTGGCGGAACTGCAGGGGCGCATGGGGAAGTTGCTGGTTACGGCGGGCCGTATCGAAGAGGAGCGCATGAACATTCGCAAAGGGAAGGATTCGCTTTTGACGATGGCCCGCCGGCCCGATGCGGGCACCGGCGTCTTGATGATGGCGGCGCGCTATCTGGTGGAGATTCCGCTGGTGGATTGCAAACGCCCTGCGGAATCGCTTGAGCTTGCCCGCCGTGGCAACAGTGCCGATCCGAAGGATGTTACTTTGCTCGAAACTCTCGCTCGGGCGTATGCTGAAAATGGCTTGCGGGCCGAAGCTCTTGAAACCTTGCAGCGGCTGAAGGCCGTTTTGCCGCCGGGCAACGAAGCTGCTTTGCTCAACTTTGCAAAGACCGAAGCGGACGTGAATCTGGCGCTCACTACGCTGGGCAAGTAGTCCGTTCGCCTTCGAACGAAAGGAGCCGGCACGCGGTCCATCACGGGCACTACCAAATTCGCCGTCGGCTCCGTTTTGCGCGTGTTTACTGGAGATATACTAGGCGCTGCCATGCGGATCCTCATCAATGAATGTAAGCAGGAAATTTCCTCGTTCAATCCCGTATTGTCGGGGTATGACGATTTCGCTATCGATCGCGGCGCAGATTTGATTGCTTACCATCGTAAGGTTCGCAATGAAGTTGGCGGCGCGCTGACGGTCTTCGATGAGCATCCCGAGATCGAAGTTGCCGGTGGTTTCGGAGCGAGAGGCATCACCTCGGCAGGTACTCTTTCGCGAGATGCGTTTCGCAGGATCGCGGATGAGTTTCTGGCTGCGGTTCGCGACGCGGGTCCGCTGGATGGCATCTACTTCGCGCTTCACGGAGCGCTTGCCGCGGAGGATGTCGACGATTGCGAAGGGTATCTGCTCGAAGAGGCGCGCAAGATTGTCGGGTCGTCGTTTCCATTGGCCGCATCGTTCGATCTGCATGGCATCTTGACCGATCGCATGATCCAGCATTCGTCGGTGATGACGCTATTTCATACGAATCCTCATGTGGACTTCTTTGAAACGGGCCAGCGCGCGGCTCGGCTGCTGCTGCGTTTGATGGCCCGCGAAATCAAGCCTGTGACGGTTCGCGTGCCGATTCCCGCGTTGGTTCGCGGACCCCAATGCATGACTGCAACGGGCGTCTTCGGCGAACTCGTGCGGCGGGCGATTGCAATTGAGAATGGGTCGCGTGGATTGTCTGGCGGACTGTTCATTGGGAATCCGTTCACCGATGTTCCGGACCTCTGTTCGAATGTTGTGTTGGTTGGCGATGGCGTGAGTTTCGCGGCGGAGGCCGAAGCGATCGCGCGCGATTTCTGGATGCAACGGGCGGCGATGCAACAACCACTGACCTCTTTGGACGAGAGCGTTCGCATTGCGGCTGCGCTGCAGGGGCGCGTGGCGATGGTGGATGCGGCGGATGCGACGAGTTCCGGAGCGTCGGGGGATTCGAATGCGATTCTCGCCGAGTTGATCCGCCAAGGGTGCCAGCGTACAGCATTGATGCCGTTGGTGGACGCGGCTGCCGCTGCTGCGTGTCACGCGGCCGGCGTTGGTTCGATGGTGACTCTGCAAGTTGGTGGATCGTTGGATGCGAAGCGGTTCCCGCCAGTGGAGGTGACGGGCAGAGTGCGCTTACTTTCCGATGGCGTGCTGCGGAGCGAGTCTTATGGAGAGGCTTGGTTTGCGGGCCCGACGGCTGTATTGGAGGCGGGTCCGAACACGATTGTGATTTCCACGCGGCCGGTGAGTCTTTATGATCGAACGTTGTTTCTGGCGAATGGGCAGCATCCTGAGAACTTTGACATGACCGTGGTGAAGTCGCCGCTGTGTCAGCCGCGATTCTTCGACGAAGGCGCGGAACTTCGTTTGGACATCGATGCCCCTGGATCGACGAGCGCGAACGTGCGTGGGCTGGGGCATGTGCATGCGGCGAGGCCGCTGTATCCTTTGGATCTGGAAATGTCGTATCAACCGGCAGCGCATGTGTTTGGAGGTTTGTCGTGAAGTGGCTATTCCTGATTTCCTTTTGCGCAATGGCGCAGCCTTACGATGTGGTGATTGCCGGTGGCCGGGTGATGGACCCGGAAAGTAAGCTCGACGCGGTGAGGCACATCGGGATCCGCGGCGGCAAGATCGCTGCGATTTCCGTGCAGCCACTCAGCGGCAAGGTGACACTGCAAGCTGCGGGCCGCGTGGTTTCGCCGGGATTCATCGATCTTCACGCGCATGGGCAGACCAATCAGGCGAATGAGTATCAGGCCCATGACGGCGTGACGACGGCGCTGGAACTCGAAGTCGGAGTTCCTGGCGTGGGTGCATTCTTGAAGTCGCGCGAGAATCAAGCGATGTTGAACTTCGGCGCGACGGCCTCGCACGGCGCAATGCGCACTCTGGCGATGAAGGAGTTCGCATCGCTGCGGGAGCCTTCGGGTAGCACCGTGGAACGCTGGCGCGATCTCGCGATGAGGGGCCGCTACAAATCGATCACCGATCCGGAAGAGTTGACGACGCTCGCCGCGACGATGGAAAAAGGACTGCGCGAAGGCGGGCTGGGGCTTGGCGTCGCGCATCAGTATTATCCGGGAGCAACTCGCGAAGAGGTGTTCCGCGTGTTTCAAATGGCGCAGCGCTGGAAAGTTCCGGTGTACACCCACGTGCGATCGATGACCCCGGATGCCATGCAGGAAGTGATTGCGAATGCAGCGGCCACGGGCGTGTCCTTGCATATTGTCCATGTGAACAGCATGAGCCTGGGCGCTCTGCCGTTTGTGTTGGATCTCATCGAATCCGCGCGCAAACAGGGGCTGGATATCACGACGGAGGCTTACCCTTACACCGCCGCGTCGACGTTATTGGAATCGACATTGTTCGACGAGGGCTGGCAGGATCGGTTGGGAATTTCCTACGAAGACATCCAATGGGAAAAGACGGGCGAACGATTGACCAAAGAGAGCTTTGAGCAGAATCGTAAGCTGGGCGGCATCGTGATCATGCATCTGATGAAGCCGGAATGGATTCAGCGTGCGATGGCATCGCCGTTTGTGTTGGTGGCATCCGATGGGATGCAGTATGCTCCAGGGGCGCATCCGCGCAGTGCGGGGACGTTCACGCGCGTGCTTGGGCGCTATGTTCGCGAGCAGAAGGTTCTGCCTTTGATGGATGCGTTGGCAAAGATGACGATCTTGCCTGCGCGGCGTCTGGAAGCGATCGCTCCGGCGATGAGGAACAAGGGGAGGATCCGGGTTGGCGCGGATGCGGACATCACGGTGTTCGATGCGGATCGAGTGCTCGACAAGGCGACCTTTCAAGGCTTGGCGTTCTCAGAGGGCGTCGATCATGTACTGGTGAACGGTGTGGCAGTGGTGCGCGACGGCAAGACGGTGGAGAATGTGTTTCCGGGGCGGGCGGTGTTGGGAAATCGATTGGCCGCGAAATGATTGCCATGAGCTTTGAGCCTCGTGCGGACTCGAAGCAGCGGATAATGGCCGCTATCGAAGGCCACGCCGAACTTGTCGACATCGTCGAGCGGTTCGCGGCGTTCGCCTCAGGATGTTAGAAAAACAGGATGATGGCGGCCACCGCAGCGAGTCCGATGACCGCGCCGTCAAAGGCCTGCTGCGGGATCTTCATCAGATACTTACGTCCGGCCCAGGCGCCCAGCAGCGCAAAGGGGACCAGCGCCGCGTCGAAGGTTAGCGATCGCGCGCTGATGAGTCCGCGCCATGAGTACACGGGCAGTTTCATGGTGTTCACCAGAAAGAAGAACCATGCGCCGGTGGCCACAAACTCTTCGCGCGGCAGTCTGCGTGTCATGAGATAAACGTTCATGACTGGGCCGGCGGCGTTGGCGACCATGGTCGAAAATCCCGCGGCCGTGCCGTAGAGTCCCGAATACCAGACGCCATCGCGGATGAGGGCCTCGCCATACTTCTTGCGGATCAGAAACAGGCCGACCATGAGCAACACAATCGCGCCAACCATTTTGCGGAGAATTGTTTCGGGCCATCCCAATACCACTGCGCCGCCAATCATGCCGATGGCGACCCACGGCGCGAGGTTGAACAGTTGATTGCGCGCGGCAAGGCGGCGGTAGGCGATGATCGCGTAAATGTCCGCGGAAAGCAGCACGGGCAGCAGCCAACCGGCAGAGAGCCTGGCGTCATCCACGGTGAGAACGAAGAGCGGCACAGCCATGATGCCGATGCCGGGCATGCCTGTTTTGGCAATGCCGATGTTGAAGGCGCAGAAGGCGCCGAGCAACCATTTCCACCAAACAATATCGAGAAGCAATGTTCCAGCTTATCAGGCCAGTTCGTTTTGTAACTTTTGGAGCCCATCGAGGATTGTGGCGAACTTCGCATCGAAGGTATTGGGGAGTGCTCACAGGGCCTTTTCCTTCTGTAGAGAGCAGATGAAAAGCATCGCCACTGTTTTCTTAACTTTGATCGGAGACACGGCAGCCGAAGCGACGGCCCGAAAAGTCGTTGGCGGGGCTGTGAGCGAAGACGAATAGGACTTCGAAGCGCCGGGTGTTCAGCTCTTATCGTAGATAGGGCGGTACACTTCTGCGATATACCTATGAATCGCAGGGATCTTCTCCGTATCGCGCCCGCCGCGGCGCTGCTTGCTTCAGAAACCGCTTCGGCACAGCAACCACAACCTCAGGGACCTCAGTTCACGCGCGAGCAACTTCGGCAGGCGCTGGCGTTTGCCGGGCTGGACTTCAAAGATGAGCAACTGGATCTGATGCTGGCCTCGGTGTCGCGCAGCGCCAATAACTACGCGGCGCTGCGTAAGATCGCCGTGCCGCTCGATACCGATCCCGCATTCCGTTTCGATCCTTTGTTTGCGGGCAAGCAGATGCCTGCGGCGGGAAAGTTCAAAGCGTCGAAACAAAAACGGGTGGATTTCAAAGATATCGAGGATCTCGCTTACGCGCCGGTGACGCACCTTGCCAATCTGATGCGCCGCAAGAAGGTGACGTCCACACAGCTCACAAAAATGTATCTGGAGCGGCTCAAAAAACACTCGCCCACGCTGTTGTGCACAATCACGCTCACCGAGTCGCTCGCGCTCGACCAGGCCGCCCGCGCGGATGCTGAGATCCGCAGAGGAAAATACAAGGGGCCGCTGCATGGCATCCCGTATGGAGCGAAAGACCTCTTCGCCACCAAAGGCATCAGGACCACCTGGGGCGCGGAACCGTTTCAAGAGCAGACGCTTGACTACAACGCAACCGTCATCGATAAGCTCGAGATGGCCGGTGCGGTTTTGCTCGCGAAGCTCTCGATGGGCGCGCTCGCGCAAGGCGGACTCTGGTTCGGAGGAATGACCAAGACGCCTTGGAACATCGAACAAACCTCCAGTGGTTCGTCTGCCGGATCCGCTTCCGCCACCGCCGCGGGGCTGGTGGCGTTCTCGCTGGGTACAGAGACGCTGGGTTCGATCA
>CAZCPL010000046.1:0-28304 GCA_964500255.1 uncultured Solibacteraceae bacterium
ATTATTTCCTCTCCGGCAACGCCGTGGCCTCACTCGTGGCCGCCATCGTCATTATCGTCGTCGGGTTCTTCTTCGCAGCCATCTCCGGCAGTCTCGTCGGCTTCATCGGATCCTCGAACAACCCTATTTCGGGCCTGACCATCTCCACGCTTCTCATCGCCGGCCTGCTCATGGTCGCACTCGGCGCGACCGGACCCGCAGGCGTCGCGGTGGTGCTCGGCGTGGCCGCCGTTGTGTGTGTATCCAGTGCTGTGGCGGGCGAACTCCTGCAGGATTTTAAAGTCGGCTACATTCTTGGAGGCACGCCTCGCACGATTCAAATCGTGGAACTCATCGCGGTAGTGCTGGCGAGTCTAGTGATGTATTTCCCACTGTGGCTTCTGCATCAGGGCAACATCGAAGCCGGCGGAACCGGGTTCGGCGACAAAGAGTTGCCCGCCCCGCAGGCTGGGCTGATGGCGATGCTTGCCCAGGGTATCGTGGGCGGTGAAATGGCGTGGCCCCTGGTGGTCTGCGGCATGTTCTTCGGCCTCACCCTGGTGATGGCCAACGTAAAGAGCCCGATGCTGGTTTCGGTGGGAATGTATCTGCCGTTCAGCACCACGGCCACGATCATGGTGGGGGGCATCGTCCGTTGGATCGCGGAACGCTTGGCCGAACGGCGAGGCTACAACGAAGCACAAAAGGCGCGTGTCGAAAACGCCGGTGTTTTGACCGCGTCTGGATTGATCGCCGGCGAAGCCATGGTTGGCTTGGTATGGGCGGGTTTGCAGTTCCGGCCCAAGTGGATTCCAGACTTCGGCAACGAGAATTACATGATCGGAGCCGCCGTGATTGGACTGCTCGCAGTGGTCATGATACAGATGCCACTAGGCGCAGCCGGAAGCCCCGATGAACCGGCTCCTCCAACTGCCATGATGTAGCGCGAGGTTGTGGTATATTCAAGAAGTCACTGGGAGATCGTCTAACGGTAAGACTGCGGCCTCTGGAGCCGCGTATCGGGGTTCGAATCCCTGTCTCCCAGCCACTTCTTGCCTTTCGCCAACTCCAGAATCTCTCGCCGATCTACCGCCAGCCGGTTTCGCTCATTCGTCTCCGCTGCTCGCACCCGCTTGATGATGGGGAATGGGTCGGAGGCGACTTAAGACGCCGATTGCATCATATCCAGCACTACTTGCTGCACTTGCGTGGCGACCACCTTGAGTTCTGGCTTGTCAAACATCCCCATCATCGCCTCCGGCAGAATCGTCGCAAGATAGATACCGTCACCTTCGGTCTCATAGACGCTGATCCTGCATGGCAGGGCGGCGGACAACGAACCATCTGCCTCCAGCACTGTGCGCGCTTGTTGCGGATTGCAAACTTCGTAGACTAGGCATGCCGTGGACATCTCCACGCCTTTGTTTCGCATAGTCTGCTGCAGATCGTGCACCGCGATCACGCCAAACTGATGTCGAGCAGCGGATTCTCGCAATAGCCGATCAATCTCGGCAAGCGACTTGGAAGACTTCAACTTATGAATCATCTCATCTTGCTAGATGCGGCATAGCAAAAGAAGTGACAGAATGAGGCTAATTAAGGATGGAGCGGGAGACCGGATTCGAACCGGCGACATCAACCTTGGCAAGGTTGCACTCTACCAGCTGAGTTACTCCCGCATTTGGAGAGGCTGGGTGCACTGTTCGTGCGACATCTCGATTCTCTCAGAGACTGGCTCAAAAGTCAAATTCATCGGAGATTCACAATCTTGAGACAACCTCGCAATGAAATGTTTTGCCTTCCGCCGAAGGCTTGCAAAGTGTTGAAACAGAGGGAGATGTTTTTGTCGTTTTTCCTCTTTCCAAAGCGCGCTGTATGCTGCTACTCTTTAAAAGCTCTGCAAGACAGTAACCTCCGCAAATGGGAGTGGCTAGGTCACCCGAATGGGGGTAAGGATGCGGCGAGATGGACGCGCACCCGGACTTATTGCAAGCGCGGGACAGGGGTGTCCCTCAGGGGAACAAATTAGCGGAAGTCACTGGTTTTCCACATCTTGTTGAAAACATGTGGAAGACGTGTAGGCGGACGTTTCGAAGGAGCCTAAAGATCATGGATTCGTGGGAAGTTGTCAGACTGAGAGTAAAAGAAAAAGTTAGTCAGGAGGCTTTTGAAAACTGGTTTGCGCGCACTCGATTTTTGAACGAAGAGGGCGGCATGATCCGGGTGCTAGCGCCCGATACCGTAACTAAGACATGGATCGAGCAAGAGTATGCTCCGATGTTGCGCGATGCTCTGGCCGGGCTTCCCTACCAAGGCATTGTCTTCGAGACTTCTCTCTCGCCCGACAATCAACAGCAGCAGCAGAACCAGGATACGCTCGATTTCGCAAAACCCGCGCTGAGCCTCAATCCCAAGTTTTCTTTTGAGAACTTCGTCGTCGGGTCTTCGAATCAGTTCGCACACGCAGCGGCTCATGCCGTGGCCCAGTCACCTTCCCGATCCTATAATCCGCTCTTTTTCTATGGCGGCACCGGACTCGGCAAGACCCACCTGATGCATGCCATCGGGCGGACGCTGCAGACGAACTTCCCTTCGATGCGCATCGTTTACACGACGGCCGAACGCTTCATGAATGAGATGATTCACTGCATCCGAACCGATCGCATGAATCACTTTCAGAAGCACTACCGCTCAGCGGATGTGCTGCTGGTGGACGACATCCATGTCATCGCTGGCAAGGAACGCACCCAGGAAGAGTTCTTTCATACGTTCAACGAACTCTACGATCACCAGAAGCAGATCGTGATTTCGTCCGATTCGGCGCCCAAAAACACGCCCGGTCTGGTCGATCGCCTTCGCTCGCGCTTCGAGTGGGGTCTGATGGTGGACATTCAGCCGCCGGATCTCGAAACGAAGATGGCAATTCTCGACAAGAAGGCTGGCGAAGAGGGCATTGAACTGCCCGAAGACGTCCGCATCTTCATCGCTACCAAGACCAAGTCGAGCGTCCGCGAACTGGAAGGGGCGCTGGTAAAGTTGATCGCCTACTCTTCGGTGAGCGGCGTCGCCATCAGTTTGGGGATGGCGCAGCAGGTGCTCAAACATCTGACCGCTGGTCCGGAAAAGCGCGTCACTATGGAATCGGTGATCAAGATCGTGGCAGAGCGCTTCAATCTGACCCCTGGTCAATTGAAGATGAAAACCAACGCGCGCCAGATTTCGTATCCCCGGCAGATCGCGATGTATCTGGTTCGCGACCTGACGCAGGCGTCACTACCGGAAATCGGACGGTTCTTCGGCGGCAAGCATCACACCACCGTGCTCCACTCGGTCACCAAGATCGAAGCCCTGAAGCAAAGCGATATGACGCTCAACCGCATGCTGCAAAACATGGCCGATACGCTGCAGAGCTAGGTTGGCAATCGAAACGCTGGCCTCCTGCAAAGGGCCAGCGTTTCTCTTTGGGGGCCAAAGTGAGCGCATTCGACGATACCTTCCGAGAGCTGTACACAATGCCACTCGAACACGCGGCCTTGTGGTCGGTGATCGGCAATGTTGCGATGTTCGCCGCTGCGCTGGTGCTTGGCGAAGTGTTGGTGTTGCGGTACCGGCTCAAGTCGAACTCACCCTCGCCGGAACCCGTCAGTCGCCACGAAATCTCGTTGGCACTGATCTGCGTCATGCTGAACTCGCTCGTGGCGGTAGCAGGCCTGTTCCTGTGGCGCGCCAGGATCATTCGATTGCGACCCGACGCTGACTTGTTGCCGTTGCTGCTCGACGTGACCATACTCCGATCTTCCACCGGACACATCAATACTACGAGAATCCCCGCCCGCTGACGCTGTTTGTGTTGCATCCCTTCGAAGTGCTGGGTTTCGGTGCCCTGCTGATCGCCGTCATTTGGGCGTCGCACGCCTCCCAAGCCGCCATTCCGATCTATCCCACGTTCAATCTGATCTTCGGCCTGATCGGACACCTGGGCGTGGAACCCGCGCCGCCATCCTGGCTCTACGTGCCGGTTCTGCGCGCTATTTCGACCAGCACGTTCCACGCGGAACATCATCATGATCGGGAACATAACTTCGGCTTCTATACCGTGATCTGGGATCGATTGTTCGGAACACTGTCGCCTGACTATATCCATGACTTTGTCCGAGCCAATCGACAAGAGGGATCGGCGCAACCTGGATAACCGGCTGGTCGTCATCGCCGATAACACATCGCTTGCCGCGGATCCGTGAAATCCGCCAGCACAAGGAACTGTGCTGTACTAACTCTTATGCGCTTTTTTGCGGCCTTGCTGGCAACGCTACTGCTCACCGCCTGCAACAGCAGCGGTCCAGGACCGATGGCAATCGACCGCTTGCAGCCGTGCAAGATCGACCAAGGCCCGACCGATGCCTATTGCGGCAAACTGAACGTCTTTGAAAACCGCAAGACCAAGCAAGGACGCAAGATCGATCTCAAGATCGTTGTGATGCCAGCTTTGCGCAGAGATCCCAAAGCCGACCCCATCTTCTTCTTTGCCGGCGGTCCGGGCCAAGGTGCCGCGAAGCTGGCCGAGCAACTGGGGATGATGTTTCGGCGCTTTCAGAACAGTCGCGACTTGGTGATGATCGATCAGCGCGGCACGGGAGACTCGAATCCGCTGAACTGCGAAATGGTGGAAAAAGGCCAGGAAAAAGACGATCTCGCCGAGATTTCCAGCGCCGATTCCATGGCGCGCTTTCGCAAGTGCCTTGCTGAATACAAGGCCGATGCGAGCCAATACACGACGCCGATCGCGATGGACGACATCGACGAGATCCGGCAGTATTTGGGTTACAAGCAGATCAATCTCTGGGGAGCATCCTACGGAACGCGCGCAGCCTTGGTGTATCTGCGCCAGCATCCCGACAGTGTTCGTGCTGTCATCATTGACGGCGTCGCGCCCCCGGATATGCGACTGCCACTGTACATGACGCGCGACAGTCAGCGTTCTCTCGATCTACTTCTCGACGCCTGCGAGAAAGATAAGACCTGCCAAGCGAAGTTCCCTGCATTGAAGACGACGGTGCAAGCCGTTCTCAATCGCGCTGATTCCAAAACCAGGATCAAAGTCATCCATCCGCGCACGGGTGAACACTTCGATGTCCCGCTCTCGCCCGACGCGATTCGCAGCGTGATTTTCAGCAGTCTCTACGCGCCCACAGTTGCGGCACTGCTTCCGCGCTTGCTGAAGGATGCCTCGCAGGGCGATTTTCAAGGACTTTTCGCGATGGGCTTTGTCGGCGAGGGCGGCAACGGCGACGGTATCAGTCAAGGTATGTTCCTTTCCGTTGCCTGTGCCGAAGACATGCCCAAGATCACGCAAGCGGACATCGATCGCGAGTCCGCCAAAGGATTTTTTGGCAAAACCATGTTCGAAACCCGCATGAAAGCCTGTGAATTCTGGCCGAAAGGCGAGATCGGCGATGACTACTACAAGCCAGTTGTTTCGGACAAGCCAGTGCTGATCCTATCCGGCGAGGCCGATCCCGTGACGCCACCCGAGTGGGGCGAACACGTGCGGAAGCATCTCAAGAACTCGAAGCACATCGTCGTGCCCGGTGCCGGACATGGGGTTTCGTCTCTCGGATGTATGCCGAAGATCATGATGAAGTTTCTCGACGAAGCCAGCACCGGCGGGCTCGACGCCACTTGCGTGAAGACGCAGCAACGGCCGCCTTTCTTTGTGAACTACTCGGGTCCGGAGGCTGGCAGGTGATCGACATCCGCTCGCTCAAGAAGAGCTTTGGCACCGTTCAGGCTGTCAAAGAGGTGACGTTCCAAGCCGCGGACGCTTGCGTCACTGGATTGCTCGGCCCCAATGGCGCGGGTAAGACCACGTCGCTGCGCATGCTTTCGGGATTGATGCGGCCAGATGGCGGCAGCATCCACGTGGACGGCATCAATGTGGTCGCCGATCCAATCGGCGCGCAGGCGCACATGGGCTTGCTTCCCGATTCAAGAGGCCTGTATCCGCGACTCACACCGCGCGAGCACATCCATTACTTCGGCGAGTTGCGCGGCATGGATACGAAGCAATTGAAGTCTAGAGCGAATCAACTGATCGAATTGCTCGGACTCGGCGGCATCGCCGATCGCAAGGTCGAAGGCTTCTCGCAAGGCGAGCGCACGAAGGTCGCATTGGCGCGAGCGATCGTCCACAATCCGCGCAATGTGATTCTCGATGAACCCACCAACGGACTCGACGTCATGAGCACGCGCGCGATGCGCGAACTCATCCGTAAGCTGCGCGAAGAGGGCTGTTGTGTAGTGTTTTCGAGCC
The DNA here is from genome assembly GCA_964500255.1 of uncultured Solibacteraceae bacterium. GTDB lineage: Bacteria > Acidobacteriota > Terriglobia > Bryobacterales > Bryobacteraceae > F-183. Next base: position 6,290 of record CAZCPL010000046.1, read on the forward strand.
ATATCATGCAAGAAGTCTCGGCGCTCTGCGATCGCATTGTGGTGATCGCGCACGGGCGCGTCCTCTCAGAGGGCACTCCCGACGATCTTCGTCAGCAAACGGGCTGCGAGAATCTCGAAGACGCTTTTGTAGCAATGGTCGGGTTGGAGGAGCAGCACTAATGAATCGCTTTCTGCGCACCGGTGTGGTGTTTCGTAAGGAATTAAAGGACGGTCTGCGCGACCGCAGGTCGATCTATTCGCTGGTGTTCTCGTCGCTCTTCGGCCCCCTCATCGTCGGATTTCTCTTCACCAGCCTAGCGGAACGTCAAAAGACCGCGGAAGATATCAAAATTCCCATCTCCGGTGCGGAACACGCTCCTGCCTTGGTGGATTGGTTGAAACAGCAAAGCGGAATCGAAGTTGTTCCGGCTCCAGCGGATCCGGAAACGGCGGTCCGTCAAGCCAAAGAAGAGGTCGTTGTCGTCATCGACAAAGATTTCACTCGCAATTTCAATCGCTCGTTGCCGGGCGTCGTGAAGGTCGTCGGAGACGCAACACGCGATGAAGCGCGACCCAAGGTTGCGCGAATCCGCCGGCTCATCAATGCCTATTCGTCGCAAATCGGAAGCCTTCGTTTGGTCGCGCGAGGAGTGAGTCCCGCGGTGGCGTCACCGGTTCGTATCGAAGAGGTGGAAGTCTCGAGTTCACAGCAGCGGGCCGCAAAACTGCTGGGTTTTCTCTCAATGTTCGTGATCATGGCGGCCTTTGTTGGCGGCCTGCAGATCGCGTCGGATTCCACAGCGGGTGAGCGCGAACGCGGTTCGCTCGAATCGCTGTTGCTGAATCCAGTCCCGCGGGAAGCGCTGGTCGCGGGCAAATGGCTAGCGGCCGCGACGTTTGGCGCGGCCGCCGTGTTGTTCTCATCGTTTCTATCCATCGCGGCAATACGAAGGATCCCGATTCACGAACTCGGTGCGCGGTTCCGCTTTGGTCCGGAGCAGTTCTTCAGTCTGGTCGCCATTGCGATGCCGCTGGCACTGTTCGGCGCGGCGTTGGTGATCTTCATCGCGATGTTCGCGCGGTCGTACAAAGAGGCCCAGAGCTACCTCGGCGTGGTCGTGATGATTCCCACGCTGCCGGGTATGTTGACGATGTTGTATCCGATGGACGGTAAGCCTTGGCTGGCACCGATTCCGATCGCGGGCCAGTATGCGTTGGCGGCCGATGTGATCGCCGGCAAGACGCCGCATGTGGGTTGGTTGCTGTTGGCCGCCGTCGCAATTACCATCGCTTCCTTTGGACTGGTAATGTTGACGACCAAGATGCTCAAGCGCGAGGCGATCATTTTTGGCCGTTGAGCTATCTATCTATCTATATCTAGGCCGCCCAGCCCTTCCGGCGAAGGAATGCCGCAGCACATCAGAGCCCAAGTCGACGGCTCAGGAACTCCGGTCCCGAGGCCATCGCCGCCGTCACCTGAAGCACGCTCGGCGATCGAGTACGTTCCCCGGCCCGTTTGCAATCCGATGCTCGTTGACGGTGTTCCCGATGCGCCAAACACCGTACCATCCAATCCATTGTCGGCAAAGAAAGTGATGCCGAGGATGTTCTGCTGTGTCAGCGTCCAGCCGTAGTTTGTGCATCCGGTTAGCGCTCGGTTGAGCATGCCGAAGGCACCGCCACGCCACTCACCGGACTGCATGGGGAGGCCGGCGGCGTGTACTGATTTGCCGCGAAAGTGAACTCTGCCGCCGTTCCGTTCCAGCTCACAATGAAGTCGAGAACTGCTGGGTCGTCTGATCGCAAACGAGACTTCCGGCTGGTGTCGTTGCGATTTGAGTCAAGCCCGGCTGAACGGGGCCGGTAACATTGAAATTGATGTCGTAAGTAACCGGGCTGGCAAGCACAATCTATGCCAAGGCAACCGTCGTGAAAAGGAAAAGTCGCATTGCCTTCACAGCGAAAGCAGAATCAAGCTGTCAAGCAACAGAACTCAGGTACCGGAAAGTGCCGAATTAGCCCGAGAGAATCTCGTAGGTATCCACGCCGCAAACCCGCGCGATCTCCGCAAGAAACTCGCGATCCGGGCGGACCTTGAACGGAAGATCCATCACCAGTGAAAAATCCTTCGGTTTCTCGATACGCAACCGTACTTGCGTCGGACCTTCCTTGCGCCGCAACAGCTTGCTCAGTTCCTCAGCCTTATCTTCTAAGCCCGTATGCGCGTTGTGAACGCCCACAAAACACTTGATCGAAATCACCGTTGGAAAGTTCACTCGCGCGTTGTCGAGCGGAGTGATGTCCTGCACAGAAAGCTTCGGTGGCGCGCCTTCTTCCGGCAGCACAGTCGCGCGGATCAACAATCCCCGATCTTCTTCGAGCAATGGCTGCAGTCGCTCGTAGTTGGTGCTGAACAGCATCCCTTCCACCGCGCCGACGCGATCTTCGATCGTCATCGAAGCCCAAGGCTTGCCTTCTTTTGTACGCCGTCGAGCAACCGATGTCAGGATGCAGCAAATCTTGACTTCCGCGCCTTTTTCCAAGCCTTCCAACTCGTCCGACGAGTGGCTGTTCAATTCTGAAATCTTGTCGGCATAGTGATCGAGCGGATGTCCGCTCACATAGAAGCCGATCATCTCCTTCTCACCGGTTAGCTTCTCTTTGTCGGTCCAATCCTTGACGTTCGGTAGAGGCGTATCTTGCGATCCCGCATCGTCGGCAAAGAGATCGCCAAACAGGCCACCTTGTCCGCTTTCGCGATCGCGCAGAGCCTTGACGCCGGTCTCGATGGCGCCGTCGAGAATCGCATACTTTTGCGAACGAGTCCCTTCGAGCGTATCCATCGCCCCCGCTTTGATAAAACTCTCGATCACGCGGCGGTTCACCGCGGTCATGTCGACTTGCTCGCAGAATTCGTAAACGGTCTTGAACCGGCCTTTTTCCTCGCGCGCCTTAATCACCGCTTCGACGGCATTCGCACCGACGTTCTTGATCGCACCGAGTCCGAAGCGGATCGCCTCCCCCGCTGGCGCGAAGCTGAACAATGACTCATTCACATCCGCGGGCAACACCTTGATGCCCATGTCGCGGCACTCGGCGATGTATTTCACGACCTTCGCCGTGTTACCCGTTTCCGAAGTCAGAAGCGCACTCATGAACTCGATTGGATAGTTTGCCTTGAGATAGGCGGTAACGTAGGCCAGATACGCATACGCGGCGGAATGGCTCTTATTGAATCCATAGCCTGCAAACTTGGCCATGGTGTCGAACACGCGCTCGATCTTCTTCTGTTTAAATCCCAGCTGCAACGCGCCGGCCACAAACCGCACGCGCTGACTATCCATCTCGTCTTTGTTCTTCTTGCCCATCGCACGGCGCAGGATGTCGGCATCGCCCAGCGAGTAGCCCGCGATGATGTTCGACATCTGCATCACCTGTTCCTGATACACCATGACGCCGTAGGTCTCTTCCAAAACCTGCTTCATCTCGGGCATTTCGTAGGTGACTTCTTTTTTGCCGTGCTTACGATCGATAAAGTCATCGATCATGTCCATCGGGCCTGGACGATAGAGCGCGTTCAGCGCAATCAGATCTTCAATACGATCGGGCTTGTAGCGGCGCAAAATGTCCCGCATGCCAGCCGATTCAAACTGGAACACGCCGCTCGTGTAACCCTTGCCAAAGATGTCGAAGGTCTTCTGCTCGTCGATCGGGATGTCTTCGATTTCGATCTTCACCCCCCTGAACTTTTCCACCAGCCTCAGCGCGTCTACGATGATCGTCAGCGTCGTGAGACCCAGAAAATCCATCTTGAGAAGCCCGAGTTTCTCGAGCCCCACCATGTCGTACTGGGTGACAATTTCATCCCGGTTCGTTTTGTACAACGGGACGAGCTCGCGCAGCGGTTGCGGCGAAATCACGACACCCGCAGCGTGGATGCCAGCGTTGCGGGCCATGCCTTCGAGCTCAATCGAGATGTCGAGCACTTCCTGTACCCGTGGATCGCTCTTGGCCAGAATCGGCAGATTCGGTTCGAGTTCCAGCGCCTGTTTGAGCTTGATGTTGAGCGGCTGTGTCGGGATCAGCTTGGTGATCTTCTCGACGTCGCCGAACTGCATTTCTAAAGCGCGACCCACGTCCTTAATTGCGGCGCGCGCCGCCAATGTTCCGAATGTGATGATCTGCGCGACCTGCTCGCGACCGTACTTTTCTGTGACATATTGAATCACTTCTCCGCGGCGGTGCGTGCAGAAGTCAATGTCGATATCGGGCATGCTGACACGTTCAGGATTGAGGAATCGCTCGAACAGAAGGCCGTACTGCAGAGGGTCGATATCGGTGATTTGCATCGCATACGACACCAGCGATCCGGCTGCCGATCCGCGCCCCGGTCCTACTGGAATCCCGTTCGACTTGGAATAGCGAATGAAATCCCAGACGATCAGGAAGTAGCCCGAGAACTTCATTTCCTGAATCATCTTGATCTCGCGCTCGAGCCGCTCGAAATACGCGGGCATCGGCGTACGTAACGATCCAGCTTTCGCCATCGCCTCGAGCCTGCCGCGGCGCTTCTCAAAGCCTTGCCGCGCGACCCAAGCAAAGTATGAATCGATCGATTCGCCCTCGGGAACATCGAACTTCGGAAACGGATTCACAACGCTTTCGAGCTTCACGTTGCAGCGCATCGCGATGTCATAGGCGCGATCGAGTGCCGGCTCGTAGTCGCCGAAGAGCTGCATCATCTCCGGCTTGGTCTTTAGATAGTATTCAGGGGCATTGAACTTCATGCGATTCACATCCGACATCGTCTTGCCGGTCTGGATGCAAAGCATGACTTCATGCGCTTTCGCACTCGAACGGTGCAAGTAATGCGCGTCGTTGGTGACCACGGTGGGGATGCCGAGATCGGCGGCAAGCCGCTGGACGCCAGGCATCAGAATCCTATCCTGATCGAGGCCGTGTTCCTGCATTTCGAGAAAGAAGTTTTCTTTGCCGAACATGTCCGAATACTCGCTGGCGATGCGCTTGGCGTCATCGTAACGGTCGGATGTCAACGCTTCGTTGACGTCGCCGCGCAAGCACGCCGACAAACACACAAGCCCCTTCGAATGCTGCGCCAGCACGTCTTTGTCGACACGTGGCTTGTAATAAAAGCCTTCCAGATAGCCGGTGGAAACCAGTTTGATGAGATTGCGATAGCCTTCCTGGTTTTCGCACAACAGCACCAGATGGTTGTAACGATTCGCTTCCGTCTTTTCCATGCGGCTCGTCTGAGCGACGTAGAGTTCGCACCCGATCACTCCGTGAACGCCCGTGGCCTTGGCCGCATTGTAGAATTCCACAGCGCCAAAGAGATTTCCGTGATCGGTCATCGCAACAGCGGGCATCTGCTGTTTTGCTACGGTATCCATCATCTGCGAAATCTCGCAGGCGCCGTCAAGCAGCGAGTAATCGGTGTGGCAGTGTAGGTGGACGAAAGGCGTATTCGACATCGAGCTTGGGCAACAGGGGGAGGAAACGGCCGCTGATACCTTCTATTATAGAAAGCCCAGCGGTCCCTCCGTTGGGAGTGTGCCCAAACCACAAGGTTGCCGTCGGTGACCGTTGCGGAGTTTACGAACGATGGTAATGGCCTGGCTAGTGGGATCCATTTCGCAAACAGCGATGCTACGCCGAGTGGTTGACCGTTGATGATCGTGTTGGCTTCTGACGTCCAGGCCGTGGAGGCGACGACGAAATCGACCGCTCCATCGATGGAAAGCTTGAAGGGAACAGTAAGGCGACAAAATCGTGCGCTGTCGGTCGTGCTGTTTCGTGTTAATTGTCGGATGGATGTTTCGCCTCTCAATCGCCCTCTGTCTGGCCACCGGATCCGCGTTGGCGGAGATGCCGCGATTTCAGAAGATTCCCGCCTCAGACTCCGGCCTGCGCTTCACGCTAGCCAACTCGCCGACTGCGGAAAAGCGCATGATCGAGACGATGCCCGGAGGCATTGCCGCGTTCGACTTCGATAACGACGGACTCATCGATATCTTTTTTGCCAACGGTGCGGGTCTGAAGAAAAGCGCCAACAGACTTTTCAAAAACGAAGGTGGGCTGAAGTTCCGCGACGTCACTGCCACCGCGGGACTCTCAGGCGAAGGCTACGCAATCGGCGCGGTGGCTGGAGACTTCGACAACGACGGACTCACCGATCTTTTCGTTGCCGGCGATCGTCACAACTTGCTCTACCGCAACTCGGGCCACGGCAAGTTCGAGGACATCACCGCGAAGTCAGGCATCAAGAGCGATGAATGGAGCATCGCCGGTGGATGGTTCGATTACGACGCCGACGGCTTGCTGGACCTATTCATCGCCAACTACGGACGCGATACGCAAGAGACCCGCTACTGCGGCGATGCCGCAAAAAAGCTGCGGATTTACTGCCATCCGAAGTACTTCGCCCCCCGGCCCAATCAGCTGTATCGCAATCTCGGCGGCGGCAAGTTTGAGGACGTCACCATGAAATCCGGCATCGGCGCGCACAAGGGCCGAGGCATGAGCATCGCTTTTGCGGACTACGACGCCGACGGTTGGATCGACATCTTTGTCACCAATGACAACCTCGCGAACTTTCTCTTTCGCAATCTCGGCAATGGCAAGTTCGAAGAGACCGCCCTGCTCGCTGGCGTCGCACTGCTCGATCACGGCAAGCCCATCGCCAGCATGGGTGCGGACTTCCGCGATGCCGACAACGACGGGCGTCCGGATATCACGGTCACGGCGTTATCGGGCGAGACGTTTCCCTTCTTTCGCAACGATGGTGGCGGCATGTTCCACGACGCGACGTTTGCCAGCAAAATCGGACCTTTGTCGACGCAGCGAGCCGGTTGGGCCAACGCGTGGATTGACTTCAACAACGACGGCTGGAAAGATCTGTTTTCCGCGAACGCGCACGTCAACGATCTCGTCGAGCAGTTCGAGCCGGGCGTCACCTACAAGCAGGCCAACAGCGTCTTCGTCAATCAGAATGGCAAGACGTTTGTGGATTCGCAGTGCCCCGCCCTGGCTGCGGCCAAAGCTGCTCACCGCGGCGCGGCGTTCGCGGATTTCGACAACGACGGTCGCATCGATGTCGTAGTCTCGGTGCTGGGCGAGCCAGCGGAACTCTGGCGAAATGTCGCCGAAAGCGCGAATGCCTGGCTGGATGTGAAAGTCCCATCCAACCAAGTCGGCGCAACCATCACCATCACTGCGGGCGACAAGAAACAGTGGAACATCTACTCGCCAGCCGTCGGATACGCTTCTACCAGCGATACTCCGGTCCACTTTGGCCTCGGATCCCACAGCGGCACCGTGCGCGTCGAAGTTGCGCCCTTGCAGGGCAAAAAACGCGTCTACGAAAACGTCAAGCCAAATCAGTTGCTCGACGCGTCCCGCTAAGGATCCACAACGCGATGGCGCTCAAACAAAGTGCACCATCTCTCGCCAGCGTTGCGGGACTCAACGCCTCGCCGACGCCAAAGCATCCGCAATCGATGGTGAGTCCGCGGCCGTAACTGTAAACGAGAATCGAGAAGAAGAACAACAGCAGCAGCGCTCCAGCCGCCGAGAAGTAGCGCAGTTTCCAGCCGATCAGCAGTCCCACGCCAAGCGCGAGTTCGAACCATGGAAGCGTCCGCGCGACAAACAAGACGCCCCATTCCGGCAGCAATTGATAGGAATCGATGCTCAACGCAAAGATCAGATACGACTGCTTCAGCTTGCTATACGCTGCGAAAATGAACACCGCCGCCAGCAAAATCCGCAGCCCCCAAGCTACCCACCTCACCGCGTCGCCAACAGCATGTCGATATAGCGTTTGAAGATCGGATAAGAAATGCCGCCCGCAAAGATTTGTGGCTTGCCGTTGTGCGTCACCACCGTCGTTGGCGTCTGCCCCACCGGCAGCTTCTTGCCAAGGGCCAAATCGCTATCCACCAGGGCGATCACAGCCGGATCTTTTGCCAAGGCTCTGAGTTTGGCGATTTCTGCGGGCTTCAAAATCGGCCCCAGCGCAAAATCCAACTGCCCTGTCGCGGACCATCGCTGCTGATCCTGGAACAACGCGTCACTCACCTTGCGGTACCAGCCAAGCTTCTCAGCGGCGCAGGCCAACCGCGCGGCCTCCGCCGCAAACGGATGCATCGGCAACGGGAACTCGCGATGGATCAAATGCACGCGCCCCGATGACACATACTCATCCCGCAAAGACCGAATGACCGTCTCGTGCAGGGTTTTGCAGCCGGGACACTGAAAGTCGCTGAAAACCTCGATCTTCACGCTGGTCATCGGCGGACCCTCGTATTTACCCTGAGCGCGCACGATAGCGGCAGCCACAGGCATCGCCATCAGATATCGTCTAGTGAAATCCATTTTGTCCTATCGTACAGACGCGCCGGATGCCGAAACCGTCTCCATTAAGAGCTTTTCAACCGTGTGCCGAACTTCGGCCTTCAAACGCACATGCTCTTCGCCCGTTGCGGGACCCGCAAATCCCGCATGCACCCCTCGCACCCGCCCATCTCGCCCGATGAAAAACGTTGCAGGCCAAGTGTTCAGATTCACAGCCTGCGGTAAACGTTCGTGAACTTGCTCCTCCTGGCCGCCAAGCAACGACGTATACGTGATTCCGTATTTCTTGATGAAGGCGCGCAATCGCATCGGGTCTTTCAACTGATCGGCCTCTTCGAACGAAAGCAGCACCACGCGCAGGCCCTTCGCCCGATAAGCCCTGTCCAATTCCACCAGAAACGGAGCTTCATCGTGACAGTTGACGCACCAGCTTCCACCAACGCTCAACAAGATGACTTTGCCCGCAAAACGCACGTCTTCATTGGTGACAGTTGCGCCCTTGAGATCGACGCCCTGAAAACGAAACCGCTCGGTAGGGTCTTTGACACTCGTATGCCGCGATGGATCGGTCGGTTCCGGCAAGCCCTTCTGCCGCGCCGCATCGACACGCACGGCCTTATAAGCGCTCTGCTTGTTTTGAATCACTTCAATCGATCCATCCGATTGAGGCACCACTTCAAACAACGATGGCCGCGCGCCCGAAAAATGGCTCAACACAAACTTGCCGTCGCGATATGAGCCGCTCAGCTCACCAGTGTCTCCATCTATGCGCAACACCGCGCCCGTGACCGCAGTGCCAGACTGGCGCACGATCAATCGCCATGCCTTTTCACCGCGTGCACTTTCCACCGCGATATCCCAAAGTCCTGCGATTTGCGGAACCGTCTCGCTCGACGCTGCCGCCGGCACGAACCGCTTGGCCTTGAACGGATACTGCACGTTGTTGGGGCGAAAGTACGTGCCCGTCCACTCACTGCCATTCCACGACGCTTCCAGCCTGCTGGCGTAATAGTCGAACTGCAGCGTCAGCGCACTCTTCACGAACTGGCCTGAACTCGACCCAACGCGTTCCTCCCCATTGAAGAACGCCCCGCTCGTCTTTGCCCCGCGAGCGGCGATTTCCATGCGGAACGGGATCTCGACTTTGTTCACGACCACAGTCGCATCCCAAAGCCCGGCCGGAGGCGCGTCAACAGCACCGCACAAGAGAAAGAGTAAAGGCGTCAATCAATATACCTGAAAGCAGAAGACTTGGTTCGAACCTTGCGGAGACAGGCAGTAATCGCCGTTCTCCAGCGAATCATTCACATCGATGCGATAGAGACGCTCACCCATCGGGCTGACCATAATCTTGAACGGCTTTGCCCCGCCCTTTTTCTTGGTTCCCAGCATCAACTCTCGCTGTCCATTCTTTACCTCAACGCGATAGAGCTCAAACTGGCGCGCGTCGATCTTGCTTTGTTCCATGATGAAAAACGGCTCAGCCAGCGGAGTCCTCACATCGGAAGCCGCACCCTTCACCACCGCCCATTGCTGGTCTTTGCGCATCTCTTCTTTGGCCTCATTGGCCTCAAGAGGAATCAACTTGCTGGCGTGTTTCAGATACGGGATGTCCACCTTCTCCGGCTTCGGACCCGTATACTTCGCCTGCGCATTCGCCAATGCAACAGCGGCGGCGATCATCAAGACAAACTTCTGCATGAGTATTTCCTATTGTATGGATGACGCGGCAAGCGTACAGGTTTCACTGCTTGATGACCTGCCCGCCTTTCATCACAAACTTTACGTCTTCGAGAAGCCGGATGTTCTCAAGGGGATTCCCGTCCACTGCGATCAAGTCACCGTATTTGCCCACTTCGATCGCGCCCATCTTGTCGGAAACACCCAGCAAATCAGAGGCATTGAGCGTAGCCGTGCGAATCGCCTGGATCGGCGACATCCCTAACGTCACATAAGAGCCGAACTCCCGCGCGTTCAAACCATGCGGGAAAACAGGCGTATCGGTGCCAAACGCGATCTTCACTCCGGCCTTGATGGCCTTGCGGATGTTCTCGACGCCAACATCGCAGACCATCTTCATCTTGCGCTTGTTGAATTCGGGCATCGGCGACTTCGCCAGATTTTCCATGTTGTAGGCGCACAACGCGACGGTCGGCACAAGATACGTGCCCTTCTGCAGAAACAGGGCAATCGCGGCATCGTCCATCATATGGCCGTGTTCGATGGAATCGACGCCGGCTTCGATACTGCGCCGGACGCCCTCTGCGGCGTGTGCGTGCGAAGCGACTTTTTTGCCCATGCCATGAGCGGTCTTGACAACGGCTTGAATCTCTTCGATCGTCATGTGCGGAAAGCGCGGATCGGTGCGCGCGGACATGACTCCACCGGTCGCGGTGATCTTGATGACGTCCGCGCCGAACTTGATCTGCTCGCGGACGCGGCGTTCCATGCCAACCGGTCCATCGGCAGTGGCAGGGCCTTCCATGTGCATCTCGGATGGCAGGGCATTGGTGCCGTCGCAATGGCCGCCGGTGATGCAGATGGCGTATCCAGCAACGAGCATTCGCGGACCCGGAACATCGCCAGCCTCGATCGCGTCGCGCAGTGCAACGTCGGCGTAGCCGGAAGAGCCGAGCACTCGCACCATGGTGAATCCGGATTCGAGCAGGATACGGGCGTTGCGCGCTCCGCCAAGCGCGTTGCGCGCGGTGGAGGTGAGCAGTTGCGATCCAGGGGTGCCGCCCCCGGATCCGATGATGTGGACGTGGGAATCGATCAGGCCCGGTAGAACGGTCTTGCTTCGAAGGTCGATGAGTTTTGTCGAACTCTCGGGTTTCCATTCGGCAAAAGGCATCACGGCGGAAACCTCGCCGTTCTCGATGACGATGGCGCGATCGTCGAGCAGGCGTCCGGCGCGGACATCGAGCATCTTTCCGGCACGGACGACGACTCGCGGCTGAGCCTCTGCCGCCAAAACGAATACCAAAACGAGTAGAAACCGCATCACGCTAGTTTAGCGCTCCGGAAGGGATGAAAATCGGAATCGCCTACGAACGTGCCTGGGCCAATAGCTTGGCGACGAGTTGGTTCGTCCTAGTGTCGGAAAGCTTCAATCGGAGCCAGCCCGTAAACTCTTCCTCATTTTCGAAGGACTTGCCCTCAACCTGAACGGGGTAAAGATCCACGCCATGATGGGCGGTGAACAACTGGGGATTCAACCACGACAATCACCTCGATGTCCCGCGTCTCAGCGAGATCGGCCACCACGAAGGCAAGCGGCTTTCGATTGACGTTCCAGAATAGAAATCTCAGCGTCGGCAAACCAACTCCAGTGTAGCCCTGCCCTTGCTCTCGCCGTGTTACCAAGGAACTTATGTCAGTGTACAAAGACAAGGCCCGCGAACTCGACGACTACCAGTTCATGATGGGCACCGAGCGCGGACGCCTTGCCGTCTCCCTCGATCTGCTCACAGACGCCCTCGTGCTCGTCGGCCAACACGGCGTCTACTGTCAAAGCGCGCGTCAACCTGGCAAGCCCGCCATGGATGTCCAAATCATCCAGAAGTGCCTGCTCGACGCCAAAGAGCTCGTCGGAGCCGTCATGCAAGACCTCAAGAAAGCACAATGAAGATCCTCGTCGTCGGCGGCGGAGGCCGCGAGCACGCCATTTCCTGGCGTCTCGAACGCAACGGACACGACGTCTACACCTGCCCCGGCAACCCTGGAACTTCCAAGTCCATTCCAGGCTCAGCCTACCTCGCCGCCGCGCGCGAACTCCAAGTCGACCTCACCGTCGTCGGACCCGAAGCTCCCCTCGTCGCCGGTGTCGTCAACGAATTCCGCACTGCGGGACTCGCCATCGTCGGACCCACCGCCGCCTGCGCCCAGCTCGAAGCCAGCAAGATGTATTCTAAGCAGTTCATGCAGGACGTCGGCATCCCCACTGCGCGCTTCATCAGAACCGACGACCGCACGGTTGCGATCCAAGGGTTGGATCGGTTCGATCTGCCCATCGTGGTCAAAGCCGACGGACTCGCCGCCGGCAAAGGCGTGATCATCGCCGCGACTCGCGAAGAGGCCGTAGCCGCGGTGGACTCACTCGGTCCGAGACTCGTGATTGAAGAGTTTCTCGTCGGGGAAGAGGTCAGCTTCATCGCTCTGTGCGACGGCAAAGATGTAGTGGCTTTGGAATCCACCCAAGATCACAAGACCATCTTCGACGGTGATACAGGACCCAACACTGGCGGCATGGGCGCCTACTGCGACGGACGGATCCTCACAGCCGAACAGTCGAGCATGATCACGCGGACAGTGATCGAGCCAGCGGTATCGCGGCTGAACTTCAGCGGGTTTCTGTACGCGGGGTTGATGATGACGGCTGCGGGTCCCAAGGTGTTGGAGTTCAACGTCCGACTGGGCGATCCCGAAACGCAGGCGCTGATGCATCGTATGGATTGCGACTTTGGCGAACTGCTGCTCGCCTCCGCGCAGGGTCGACTCAAAGGATGCAAGTTCGCCTGGAAACAGGATCCTTCGGTGTGCGTGGTCATGTCCGCGCACGGCTATCCAGCCGCGCCGCGATCCGGTGATCGCATCGAAGGCATCGCGGCAGCGGAGGCCACCGGCGCAACCGTCTTTCATGCCGGAACCAAACTTGTGGACGGCGAACTCGTAACCAGCGGCGGACGCGTGCTCGGCGTGACGGCTTCCGGTTCGACACTCCCAATTGCGATCGCCAATGCTTACAAAGCCGTGGATTGCATCACATTCGACGGCGCGCATTTCCGCAAGGACATTGCAGCCAAGGGCCTCCGGCGCTGGTAACAATAATAACGGGACTCTAGTTTGCTCGCCGTTGCACTGTTGCCAACGCCGTAGAGTCCGACTCCGGAACATCGACAAGACCGAGACGAAGCATATTGAGCCAGATGCAGTGTCGTACTGACCGATGCCGAAAAGTATCTGGCGCAGCGGACAGCGCTTCTTCGCGCCGAGTTCTGGTGGGTAAGGCCAAGGAATTGCCGGAGGCCTCTGAATCCATGGCATCGCGCCAGCGGATCGAATCTCGTGTTGGCGGCGTGGACATTCAATCTGTGACTGCAACCCAGGGCCAGAAAGATCCACATCATGACTAGCCCCAACTGGCTCATCCCGTGCAACCCGTCCGCCGTGCTCCAAACCATTGCCACTTCCAAAAGACTTCTGGATCGACTGGCCGAAAGTCTCAGACCCAAATACTCAGTGCATTACTCTTCGGACTGTCTCAAAACTGTTGACACCCGCCGCTCACGGTACCAGTCCTGGCTTCGCGGCGCTGCTCCTGTCGACATCCCGAAAGAGCTGCTTCATTGCTCGATCCAACGCATCGGGGATGGCGGCCTTGGCCCTGCCTCCCGCGCTTTCCTGCGTGGTCGCCCAGATCACGACGCCTTCGCGGTCGACTAGCCGAAGCACCACTGAGGCTTGCGTCCGACTCTCCGATGAAAACAGCGATTCCCCATTGCTGCCGCTGGACGCGTCGAAGCCTGAGCTTGCAAAGTCCTGATTGGCATGGGGTGATCCGCTGGCTTTCCCGAAACCGATACTTTCCGATTCGCCACGCGTTCGCTTTTCCGTCGCAGACAGCACCGCGCCTTTCAGCGTCGCATCCGCTTTGTCGCAGTTTTCAATGACAGCGAAGCGCTTGCCCATAAATAGACTGGCGAGCAGGATTTCACGACTCGCAGAGGCCACCAAAGCATCGCCTGTGATCTTGTCTACACAGACCCGCTTGATCGTTGGAAGCGATTCCCCGCCTACGGTCGCTGTGGTGGTGGCTGTCGCTGTCACTTGGCTTCGGGCCGGGACAAGTGTGAGCGGCAGTAGCGAAAATAGCAATCGACAACTAGCCGTGCACATGTTTTCTTGCCTCTTCTGACTCGTATTCACACTTGCGTCCACTCCGCGCTTCAATCGTAGTGATGATCGACTTTGGGGTCCCTTTGGGAAGTTCGAGAACCACGCCGTTGGGCTTGTCGGCCGCGTCGGTGAATCCCAAGGTCAGAAAGTGCTTTCGCTTCTTTGAGAAGAGAGCCCAAACCGTGATGACCAGGGCGACGCCAAGGCGGCGACCAGCTTTTTGGCCGTATTCGATGGACGTCACACCATCGTAAGGTATGTCAAAGTTTCCCTTGGATGAGCTGAACCTGAGCACCTTTGGATCGGTGGTGTCGAGTAGTCCTTCAGTGGCTTCCGGCAGCTTGCTGATGGTGCCGCCGACATACATCACTTCTTTGCCGCGAACGGCGGCGAGAGTGGTTGCCACTGAAAGGCCAAAAAAAGAGGTGGCGGAATGGAGTAGGATTTCGCGACGCGTCGTCATGTTCTCAGTTGCCCCCAGGCAGGTTCTTCTTGGCTTCTTCGGATTCATACTCCAGCTTTTTTCCCGATCTTGTTTCGAACGTATTGGCGATTGACCGGATATGGTCTTTGCCAACTTCGAGAACAACGCCCTGCCTGGTTCCGGCGGCATCTTCGAACGCGATGGTGAGAACGTGCTTGCGCTTCTTCGACAGGAGAAGCAAGGGACTCACGACAATTGCAGCTCCCACGCGGCGTCCAGCCTTTTGGCCGTACTCGAGCGAGGTCACTTTAGCGAAGGGAATTGAGAAATTGCTCTTCTTGGATTTGAACTCGGCGCTTTTGTCGCCGGACACATCGAGTGTCCCTTCTGTTTTTTCGGCAACTGCGGTCATTGTGCCGCCAATGTACATGACTTCGCTGCCTCGCACCGCGGCCCATCCGGTGGATGATGCTGCGGCGGCGACGATGCCAACTACGACCATTTTCAAGAACATGAGGACCTCCAATGAATTTCCAACAAACTTGTCTGGCAACTGGTTCGCGGGACGCGCAAATGATGCACGTCTCGCGTTGCGCGTCGTTTACCGACGATTTGAGTATACTCCAGCACGCAGGCGGAGTAGCTCGCTAAAAGATGTGACGGGTCCACCCATGTCTTGGGGTGATCGGACTGAACATCGTCCACCAAGTCCAAGGCAGCATTCAGGATGGCAACCTCGACATCGTTCCGGAAAGCGGACCGGAACACATCGAGAAGCGAACATGTGTCGACAATGACAACTGGACGCGGACAGGCTGCGATCTCCTCGGCGAGGTCCTTGGACGATGGCCTGGACGCTTCCAAGATCAGCTCGCGAGAAAAACCTGGAACATCGTTTTGGATTTGTCGTACTCGGTTGCCAGCGAGTGGGCCACGTCTTCGGGCCAGTGCTCTTCCTCGAACAGCCACCGCTCCAGCAAGGAGTGACTGAGATCCGACCCCCCCGCGGTACGCCGCAGATAGGAACTCGTACCATCGCTTCCCTGCGAGAATCCCAACGACGTAGGGCGGTCCGTTGAGGGGGACTTCAACGCCAAGAACTTTCACCATAATTTCTCGCCCTCCCCCAGTAAGTGAATTGCTCAGTTCCTCAATAGTCATTTCCTGCGGCGATGGAAGCAGATCAGTCAGATTTGGAAACCGAGAGCCGAAAGGCTCGAGCAAACCTTCAAGCCTCTTGTATCTGACTTGAAGGGATCCAGAACATCTGCTTTTCGGGGGCAAGCAACAGGGCGTCGGTCCGCAATGCTTGGCCAGTACATGATGGTCAATTCATTGGATTGGACTGGTTGCGCCACCTTTGCCACCAGCGAGGGACAGCCTTCTTGTGGTTCCGCAACGATACTTAACTTGGAAATACGTTTTGTCGTGCCACAGGAATCCGCAGTTTGCCACGTGCCAGTAACGCCATTGATCGGCCATAGCCAATTTGTCAATAGCCTTGCGTGCCTGAGCTGAAGGTCAGCATCGAGCCAGGATTCGGTCGTCGGCATACGCGGTCTCCTCGACATCCACGCGTGGATCGGGCGGATCGGGCGGTGGTGCGAGGGAGTACATTGGGAACACTCGCGACAACGCACTGGCTCTTTATGTCCGAGAGAAAGTCGATTCGGACAGAACGGCTTTGGAATAAGGGATTCAAGAGGTTCTCAGTCACACTCGTTTCAAACGTCTTGAGTTTCGGGATCTCGTCTTTCAGAATACGTTTCTTCGTGATCGAGGGCGAGAGTGCCAGAACGACAATCACCGAAGCGGTCGCAAGAGTAAGGCTGACGAAGAGAAGATGTTTGCAAGCTCGTCAACGTGCTTCGGCTCGACCTTGGGGGGGGCGATGTTCTTCGGTTTCCATTCCAGCAATGCTAACGCGAATAATCCCGCCCCCTTGCGGAGACGGGCTTTCTCAAAACAACAGAGCGAAGGACTAGTAGTCCATGCCGCCCGGGCCGTGCTCACCACCGCCGCCGGAGGGAACGGACTTCTTCTCCGGGATCTCGCACATCATCGCTTCGGTCGTCAGCATCAAGCCGGGCGATCGAGGACGCGTTCTGCAGGGCCGAGCGGGTCGCCTTGCAAGGAATGGATCATGCCGGCGGCGTTATATTGATAGTGATGGCTCTACCGCAACAGACGCTAACCTCACTGATAGCCGCAGCGAGGCAGGGCGAATCCTCCGCGAATGAGGCGATCTTCGTGGAACTTTACGCGGAATTACACCGGGTTGCCCGGCGCGAATTGGCGCGATCTTCCGGGCAGTTGACGCTGTCTCCCACCACGCTGCTGCATGAAGCGTACCTGAGCATCTCCGTCAGGGAAGGTACGGCGTTCGCCGACAGGCCACAATTTCTCGCCTATGCCGCCAAGGCTATGCGCGGACTGATCATCGATCACGTCCGCAACCGCCGCGCCCAGAAACGCGGAGGCCTTTTCGAAATCACTTCGATTGAGACCAACGATGGCCTGGTTTCTTCCGGCATCCGGGAATTGACTCAGCTTAGTGACGGACTCGATGAACTGGCAAAGGCGGAGCCCGCCCTGGCCGAATTGGTCGATCTGAAGTTCTTCTGTGGATTCGCGTTTACGGAAATCGCAATCATGCGCGGGGTTTCGGAGCGGACCATCCTGCGGCAGTGGGAGAAAGCGCGGATTTTTCTGCACCGGTCCATTCGCGCGGATTTGTCGGTTTAGCCTTGCAGATTTCGATTCCCAGTTTAAGGATGGGACGACGATGTCAAATTTGAGTCCGGAGCAATGGCGCAAGGTCAGTCCGCACTTGGATGCGGCGCTCACCCTGGACGAGTCCAGCCGTGAGGACTATCTTGCGTCCTTAAGCACTGCCGATCCCGCGCTTGGTGCGGAACTCCGGGCGTTACTCGAAGAGCAACGACATCTGGGCGATTTCCTTGACGCTGGCGTTGCGTTCCCGGGCGCGGAACAGCCTGAAGCGATCGGACCATATCAAGTGCTTGAGACGCTGGGCGAAGGCGGCATGGGAATCGTCTACCTCGCGCATCAGACCGAGCCCGTTAAAAGGCAACTGGCGATCAAGGTGATCCGGTTGCTTGGCGGCAAGAGCCTGATCGCGCGGTTTGCTTACGAACGCCAGGCACTGGCGATGATGGAACATCCAAACATCGCCCGCTTGTACGATGCCGGTGTCACCGGCGAAGGGCATCCCTACTTCGCGATGGAATACGCCGCTGGCGAGCCAGTTACGAAATATTGCGATTCGAGGCGCCTCAGTTGCAAGGAAAGGCTGCGGATCTTTCAACAGGTTTGCGCGGGCGTGCAGCATGCCCACCAGAAGGGTGTGATTCATCGGGATCTGAAGCCTTCCAATATCCTTGTGATCGAACAGGACGGCGGCGCCGTGCCGAAGGTCATTGACTTCGGTATCGCGAAGGCCGTGAATGCCGGCCTGAGCGGCAACACCTCGCATACGGAAGCCGGCGCGCGTATCGGCACGCCTCGCTATATGAGTCCGGAGCAAGAGAGTGGAGAGGCTATTGACAGCACCAGTGACATTTATTCGATGGGCGTCCTGCTCTATGAGTTGCTGACGGGTGTGACGCCGCGGGATGCGGCGGCGGGCCACGGTACCGATGAAATGAGCCCGCTGGCGCGGGTCCGCCGGATGACCGGGGAGGAACTCGACGGGATTGCGCGGAATCGGGCGGCTTCTGCCGAGGATTTGAGGAGACTCCTGAAGGGCGACCTGGAGTGGATCACGCTGAAGGCTCTGGACCGGGATCGGACGCGCCGCTACGCTTCGGCAAGCGAGTTCGCGGCAGACATCGAGCGATACTTGTTCGATCAGCCAGTCTTGGCGCGCGCGCCGGGCGCAATATACACGCTGCGCAAATTCGTGCGCCGAAATCGCGCGGCGACGGCACTGGGTGTTTTCGCAGTGCTTGCAACAATCGCTGGCGCGCTTGCGACGTGGTCTCAGTCGCGAACGGCGCAGGCGCAGCGGGATTTTGCCTTCCGGCAACTGGCGCGTGCCGAAGAGATCAGTGATCTGGACGCTTTTCTGCTTTACGATGCGGCGCCGATGGGCAAGCCGTTCACAGTTCTTGAGTTGCTGGGTAAAGCGGAACACATTGTGGAACGGCAGGCCGAAACCAATCCCGCCAGCCATGTGTCATTGCTCATTTCCATTGGCCAGCAGTACAAGGCTGCCGATGCCGCCGACCGCGCGAAGCGGGTGCTTGAACGGGCGTACCAACGGTCTCGCGCTTTACCCGACGCGCCCACCCGGGCGCGGGCTTCGTGCGCGATGGCCTCCATCGCCGTGGAGAACGGCCAGAATGCGAGAGCGAAGGAACTCTGGAACGAGGGCCTGCGAGAGCTTCCCGCTGAGCCGGCATACGCACTCGACCGATCCTATTGCTTCAAAGAAGCAAGTTTTGTCTCACGTCACATAGGCGCAGGGCCGGAAGCGATTTCATACCTTCTTGCAGCCCGCGAGGAACTGAAGCGCGCGCCTTACCATTCACGGGTGGCGGACCTGTCGGCGTTGTTGGATCTCGCCGAATCCTACCGCGGCGACGGGCAGTTGCAACAGGCGGTCGCCACTTCGGAAGAGGCCGATGCGCTGATGAAGGCGCTAGGCCGCAACGAGACGCAACGGGCAGGAACGCTGTTCAATAATTGGGCGCTGACGCTCAATCTGCTTGGGCGGGAACTCGAGGCCGAAAAGATTTTTCGGCGCGCGATTGAGATCGGCAAGGCGAGCGAAGGAGAGGACGCGGTTTCCCCCATGCTGCTGTTGAACTATGGGCGCGTTCTCTCGGCGCTGGGGCGGGATCGCGAGGGAAACGATTACGTGCACCGGGCCCGCGATCGCGCAAAGCAGGCCGGGCTTGCGGTGGTTGTGCTGCAGTCGCTGTTTGTGCAGAATGCGATTCACCGGAATCTCAACGAGCTGGATCAGGCGTCGCGCGTGATCGAAGAGTTGGCTCCGCTGAACCGGCGCCTGTATCCGGCGGGCCACGTGGCGTTCGCGTCCGAGGCGTCGCTACGGTCGTTGACGGCCTACGCGCGGGGTGAGTGGCGCGAGGCATTGCGCTTGGGGGACCTTGCG
The DNA here is from genome assembly GCA_964500255.1 of uncultured Solibacteraceae bacterium. Taxonomy (GTDB): domain Bacteria; phylum Acidobacteriota; class Terriglobia; order Bryobacterales; family Bryobacteraceae; genus F-183. Next base: position 26,106 of record CAZCPL010000046.1, read on the forward strand.
GTGAACTTGACGGAGGAATGTATCGAGTCCCGGCAGGAAGGCAAGGATTTCCTTCCGACCCTACTCACCAGGCGTTCGCAGTTTCGATTGAAGCTTGATGATGTCGCCGGCGCGCTCGCGGATGCGCAGAGGTCCTACGAGCTGTTGCGGGCGAGCAGGCCTGCGGATTCGTTCTCGAGCGATTTGGGACGGGCCTGCCTCGCGCTTGGCCGCGCGATGCAGGCGCAAGGGGAGCGGGAAGAGGCTCAAAACTTGTATCGCGCCGCGACGGAACATCTCCGTAGTTCGCTGGGGAATGCGCACCCGCTCACGGCGGAGGCGGTTAGGCTCGCGGTTTCACGATAGACGGTGTCAGTTTCCAATGCTCATCTTCGACCAGAAAGTCGGGGGGGGAAAATGACAATCTCAGATCTGAGCAAATTCGAAAACTGGAAGGGCAAAAGCCCTGTGGAGATTCGCAAGCACGTTTTTGCTGCGGGCGGATGGAGTTGGGTGTTCGCGCGCATCATCGGGATAGAGATGGGTGGCTTACATGGAATACCGATTCCGAAGACCCGCGACGTTGACGTGCTACCCGAATGGCCCAGTCGAGTGAGAAATTACTTCAACGAGACGCCCATCTCTCTCAAATTGCTCGGATCCGAATCAGCCCAGCTATACATGCAGCGCATGAAGAATCGACTGCCGACGCACATCCGGTTACCCGGATTCTCCTGGGTCTCCGTTCCTGTCGGATTGCACGCCTTCGCCCTCACCGGGTTTGTCTATCTCGATGAAAACCGGAAGCCGTGGTTCGAGATAGACAAAGTTGGCTCTATCTATCACTTTGCGGGCGATGTCACTTGGGGTAAGAAGGCAGCAGCCGCGCTTGCGACCTATAACTCGATGCCTGTGTTCAAGTACATTTCGCCCGACGGCACCGGAGGGTCCCCAGGAACTGATTGTTCGCAACGTCAAGCGGAAGAACATCATCCGCCACCGTTCCGCTTTTGTTGTGTCGAGTTGTCATCCGGCACCGCCGTTTTTCGATTGAGTGGATAGGGGGCTGACTTGGGTAAACCACACGTCGATCTTGACTACGATCTTGCATTCGGTCACACGACCAATTTTCGCGATCGCTTCAGTAACAACATGATTGCCAGCATCGGTATGCTCAACGGAGCTCGCGACGAGTTCCTGAAATTCCGAGATACACCGGCATCGCCGTCGATGCTGGCGGGAATCCTCGATCTGGGATGGGCCCTGGCGCAACAACTTATTCCTTTGGTCAGATTCGCGCAGATCGTGCAGACGGCGGAAAAGGCCGTCAGAATCGCAAATCGATGGAATCAGAACGCTCCAATTTCCGCAACGTTAACTTTGGCCATTCGCACTACCTACAACTTCGGCGAAAAGGCCGCGGAGGTCCACGGCAAGGTCAGTGGGGCTGCGAAGGACATATCGTCAGCGGTCAACAACCTTGTGCCCGAGTCGACGCCACCGCCGGAATTGGCAGACGCGGACGTAACCAGCAAGGCGGTCAAAGAGGTCGTCGATTCGGCCAATCGAATGCAGGCCGTGATCGAAGCCACCAGATACTATCTCGCGATTGAGAAGCATCGCCGCCAGACCCAGGGCTTTAACGGCAGCATGTATACAACGGCCCAATCCAACCTTCCTCTGCCGCAGATTTTCACACCCCGTGACATGGATGAGATCAAAAGAGTACACCTTTGGGGAATGATCTCAAACCATCTGCAGAAGGAAGCGAAGATTCTGAAAAATGGTAGCAACGCGAAATACGTTGGGCTGAACGACGCCCAACGGGAGTTAATCTGGAACCAGTTCGGTCCGTCGGCGTCCCGTGGCAAACACTTCGGCGGCCACCGTTTCCCCCCTGCACCCAGCATGGATGCGCTGCTCGTCTTCATGGGCTTGCCGATTGAGGCCGTTGTGATGACGCGAGACGAAATGCAAAGACTCGGGAGAAAAAGACACGGCGAAGTATAGTATCCCGCCGTCGCGTTGCTTCAGGCACCGCCGGAATCCGATTGCCCCCGAAAATCCAAAAAGCCCGCCTCCTTTCGGAGACGGGCCTTTACTTTCCAACCGAGAACAGCGAAGGACTTAGTAGTCCATGCCGCCCGGGCCGTGCTCGCCACCGCCGCCGGAAGGAGCAGACTTCCTTCCGGAATCTCGCAGATCATCGCTTCCGTGGTC
>CAZCPL010000047.1:0-28173 GCA_964500255.1 uncultured Solibacteraceae bacterium
GTCCCCGAGGGCGCGTCCTTCTTGGCGTCGTGATGAATTTCCCAAGCCCAGGCACCGTACTCCGGCTGTTGTTCGAACATCCTTGCGGCGTCTGCCAATAGTTTGAAAAATATGTTGACGCCAATCGAGAAGTTCGGACTATAGACGAGTGCCGTGTTGTTGCTCTCAAACGCCGCGCGCACGCGATCCAAGTGCGAGAACCAACCAGTCGTTCCGCAAACCGTGTTGACACCGAGTTCGGCAAGATGTAGCAGATTCTCAACGGCAGAGTCGGGTGTGGAAAACTCAATGGCGGCATCCACGCCTTGCGCATTCGACATTTGATCGTTGAGATCGATCTTCGTCACGACATTGAGACCATACTCGGAGGAAAGCCCGTCGATCATCCGCCCCATCTTGCCATAGCCCACAATGGCCAGTTTGTTGTTCATTCGAATACCCTCGGATCCAGTTCGCGAAAGAATTCCCCATGCAGTTCTTGTACGCTGCGCCGCAGGTCTGCGACGCTCACCACGAAGCTGATGTTCAACAACGACGCGCCCTGCGAGATCATGCGGATATTGATGCCATCCATCGCCGTAAAGACCCTGGCTGCAATGCCCGGCGTATGGCGGATGTTCTCACCAACCAGGCTGACGATCGCTTGGCCGGTCTCGACGCTGACATCGGCAAACTCGCGCAACTCCGCAGCGATCGCTTCGATACGTCCGCCATTGTCGATCGTCAGCGAGACGTTCACTTCCGATGTCGTGACCATGTCCACCGCTGTTTCAAAGCGATCGAACACCTCGAAGATGCGCCGCAAAAATCCGTGCGCCATCAACATGCGCGAAGACGTGATGCTCACCAGCACGATGTCCTTCTTGCAGGCAATGGACTTCACCGGATTCGTGCACGGCACCGCCTCGCTGACGATGCGCGTACCTTCCGCTTGCGGACGCCGCGAATTGAGAATCAACACCGGAATGTTCTTTTCAATCGCCGGAACCACAGTGGCCGGATGCAGCACCTTGGCGCCGAAATAGGCCAATTCCGCAGCTTCGGCGAACGAACAGCTCTTGATACGATGGCCACCCTCGGCAATGCGAGGATCGCAGGTGAGCATACCATCGACATCCGTCCAGATCTGTATCTCTTCCGCACCGATGCCCGCGCCGACGATGGATGCGGTGAAATCCGACCCGCCGCGACCCAGTGTGGAAGTGACGCCTTCCAGCGTCGCGCCGATGAAGCCGCCCATCACCACCACCTGCTTTTCCGCCAAAGCCGGAACCACCGCGGACAGCCGTTCATAAGTCCGCGCGAACAACGGCGCGGCAGCCGTGTGTCGCGTATCCGTGACAATCAACTTCCGTGCATCGACATGGGCTGCGTCGATGCCCTGCTTGCGGAAGTGATCGGTAACGATAAGGCTGCTCAACCGCTCGCCATAGCTGGAAATCGCATCGGTGGCGCGCGGCGTGAATTCGCCCATGACGGCGAGACCTTTCACCAGTTCAGCGAGTTCCATGAAGTGTTCATCGATAGACTGCGTCAGGGCGGATTCATCCAGATGGAAACGATGCAGCGCTTGCAGCAACTGCAGCGCCCGATCGCGATGCCCCTTCACGGCGGCGGTCGCGATTTCCAACAAGCGGTTGGTCGTCTTGCCCATCGCGGAAACGACAACCACGGGCTTTCTTTCCACCCGGTCGCCAACGATGCCCGCCACCCGCGCAATGGCTACAGCGGACTCAACGGACGATCCGCCGAACTTCATCACGATCATGTCAGTCGAGCAATCCTTCCACCTTCATCAATTCGGCATTGAGGACAGCGGCTCCGGCCGCGCCGCGAATTGTGTTGTGTGCAAGGCAAGTGAACTTCCAATCGAGCACAGGACACTCGCGCAGACGGCCCACAAAGCAAACCATGCCGTTCTCGCGTCCCGCATCGCGGCGAGGTTGCGGACGATCGGGAGCGTCCAAATACTGCACTGGCTGCGCGGGCGCGCTAGGCAAACCCTTCTCTTGCGGAACTCCCTTATAAGAAGCAATCGCCGCGAGAATCTTCTCGCGCGTGACCTTTTTCTCCAGTTCCACAGACACGGAAACGATATGCCCGTCGATCGACGGCACGCGATTGCAGGATGCGCTCACTCGTGCATCCAAAGGGAGAACCGCGCCCTTCTTAAAGTCGCCCATGATCTTCTGTGTTTCCACCTGCATCTTCTCTTCTTCCCCGCCAATATGCGGAACAACGTTGCAGAGAATGTCCATCGAAGGCACGCCCGGATATCCCGCGCCCGACACGGCTTGCATCGTGGTGCAGATCACCCGCTTGATGCCGAATTTCTTCAGCGGACCCAACGCCATCGTCAACGCCACTGTCGAACAGTTGGGATTGGTCGCAATCGCGCCCTTCCAGCCGCGCGTCTTGCGTTGCAGCGGCAACAGGCGCAGGTGATCCGCGTTGATTTCCGGCACGAGCAGCGGCACATCCGCGTCCATGCGATGGTTTTTGGAATTCGATACGACCACATGGCCCGCTTTTGCGAAGGCCTGTTCAATCTCGGTGGCCACTGACGCATCGGTCGCCGAGAACATCAGCTTCGGAGCTTTCGCAGAAGGTTTGCACTCATCCACGGTGAGCCCTGCAACGTTCGCAGGCATCACACCATCGAGCCGCCACTGCGTCGCTTCTTTGTACGGCTTGCCCGCAGAGCGCTCGCTTGCGCCGACCCACGTCACCTCAAACCACGGATGATCCACAAGAAACTTGATAAAGTGCTGGCCCACCATTCCGGTAGCGCCAAGAATGCCAACTGGTGTCTTCATGATGTTCTCTAGAGACTCTACTGCAAGAGCCCTTTCACAAGGCCCGCGTAGAGGCCGACAGCTTCAATGAGATCCTTCTTCGGCACACGTTCTTCACTCGTATGCGCCACGTTGATCGAACCCGGACCCAGCAGAAACGGCTGGCCCCAGGCGGTTCCAAAAGCGGGAATGTCGGTGGTGTAGGAGACAACGCAGGTCTCAAAGCCCGGCAGGGATCCGAGATGCACGGCGGGAATACACAAGACCTCGTTGACGTCGACACGATGGGTCGGCCCAAGCTCGGCGAACGCTTGCTTGGTGGCATCGCCATCGTCGACCAAGCGAATCAGCAGTTCCGCATGCGCTTCGTCGGGAATGATGTTCGGCGCCCGTCCGCCGCCAACGACGCCGATATTCATTGTGGATGGGCCAAGAATCGGATGCGTGGGCAACACAATGCCGCGCGCCGCCTGCAACGCGTTCAGCAATTTCAGAATCGCTGACTCGCCCAGTTCCGGATACGCCGAGTGAGCCATCTTTCCCGAGGCCTTGATCTCATAACGCAGCGCACCTTTCGATCCGAGCGCGAGCTTGTTGGATGTCGGCTCGCCATTGACGATGAACTTGGCACCGCGCGGATTGCTACCCGCGAAATAAGCCCCAGCGGAGTTGCGCTCTTCGCCCACCACAAAGAGCAAGCCAAAGTTTTTGACTCCCTGTGCAAGCAGTTCGTGAGCTGCGTGGATCATCGACGCGACGATGCCTTTCACGTCGCAGGCACCGCGTCCCCAGATGAATTCGGCGTCTTCGCTGGATGCGAACCACGGCGGCACGGTATCCAGATGGGTGGACAACGTGACGACGGGAGCATGGCCCCAATAGGCAAAAATGTTGTTGCGGCGCGGCTCGACTTGGATCTTTTCGATGTGTCCGCCATGCTCGATGACGAACGGTTGCAGATAGTCGAAAAGCCAGTCGCCGACTGCCTCTTCATTGGGCGTGACGGATTCGATGTCGATTAACCGGCGAGTGAGTTCGAAAACATTCATAGCATTCTCTGTTCTTGATCAGAGGGCGCTATGCGAGAGAAGTGGCACACGTGGATTTGCGTGGGAGGCCACTGTCCCGATAGCTCTCCATCCGTTGCTCATCGTATTCTCAGAGCGCGTCGTTTTCCGACTCACGGATGACAGTGGGCTGCTATGAAGCAAGCCCCCCAGCCGGTGTGTTGAAGACCGGCTTCGGCGGAATCTTGAATTCTCCCCTGAGTTGCCTCAGGGCTTCCGCGCCTCTACCAAGGTGTCTTCAAAGAATAGCATGAGACAATGATTTTTCGGAATGAAGACACTGTTGAAGAAAGCGAAAGCGCTGGCCTCGGCTGGCTCATATCCTGAACTGCTGGCAGAGTTGATCCGGCTGTCGATGAAGGATGAAGCAAACGCCCTGTGCTGGGCTGCGCAAGAGACTTGGCTCGCCTCCGCGATGAAAGATCGGTTGCCGCCGGCAGAGGTTCGCGCCCATTATGAGAACCTGTTTCTCGCCGCCGCTGAGCATCCGAAACTGCGCCGCCGGATTGCATGCGAACTGATGTGGAACGCGTTGCCCGGGGGCGCGGAAGCCGTGGATCCGGACGCCGCTGCCAACGCCACGCACGCGGCGCGACTGGCTGCGGAAGCCGACGGAATCGAAACGCAGGAAGAGTTTACCCTCTGGCTGAATACCCACCTGCAAGCAGACCGCAAAGAGTCCGGGGATGCGATCCGCGCGGCGATCGTGGAAATCGTCGGCGACCGGTGGGTGTTCGACCGGGCCCTTTTCTAGCGATGGTCATGAGAGGCGCGCTGCTTCGGATCGTAGTCCGTCAGAACACCGGTGCCACCGTAGATTCGGCACGACTTGTAAAAGTGTCTGCGCCAAAAAGTATCGCACTCCGGTAGTGGGTCGCAGAGCGTCTTGTTCGTGGTCTCGTCTGCACCCCAAACTTGAAACCTGCCTTCGGCAACGAACTGTACGATGCGAAATCCTGCAATCACGTCACCAGTGTCGGTCGAAGATGTTGGATTCCGCATGGTGCATCGACAACAGTCGCCTCACTTCGATCCGCGTGGATTCCGGCTCGATAGAAGCAACGAACAGCTGACGCGGCTCGCTTCCACCTATATCCAGAGCCTGATCGAAAAGAGCTTTGACTTTAGACCATTCGTCCGACCTCACGCTACGCGCCTGGCGCTCATCCATCATCGCAAGCTAATCGAGCGCGCGATCCAGATCGAGCATCTGTTCCGGAGCATCTTGCGCCACCGCCAATGAATCGGTAAGTTCCACCGGATGGAACATCCCTTGGCGCTTGCCCGCAGCCCGACGACGAGCGTGATCGATGAGCGTCCGACGCATCGCCGAGAAGCCGCTTATAGGCTTCATTGACGAGCGCGGAACTCTGCAGTCTATGGTCTTTCCGCTCTCGACGCATGTAAGCGGAGGCGAGCGATGCAGCTCGTCATAGACAGCTCTAACAGTTTCTGCTGAGAATCGCGCTTCCCCTGACGCACGTCCCCAAGCAGTTGGGTGATTTCATCGGCCATGTGTTGTATATCACTCTACCAACTAACTTCGACTTCATAGGCGTCCGACCCGCCTTTATCGTCGTCCACCGTGAAGATTAGCCGATAGTTGTTCCGTCGCGAAGGAAACTCAATCAGTTCCACGCGCCCGCGTCCACGACGTTTGGTTACAACAGGCTGCAAGCCCTCATAATTTGGAAGTGCACGGTCGAAAATGGCGCGCTCATCGGAAACAGGAGCACCCGCCAATGTTTCCAGGAAAGTCCGCGAGCCTTCGACAACTACCCGGACCTTCCCATCCACGCGGCCAGTCCAGCGCATCCCGAACTCCGTGCCGCGCCGCTCTTCTTCCGCTGGCGGAACCCAACGCAAAACAAACGCGTAGTCGCCCGCGCCACCCTGCGTATCGCGGACCTTGATGCGCGTAGTGTAGTTGTTCCGCTGTGAAGCGACCTCCAGCAGGCGAATCTCGCCACGCCCCTGCAGATCTGTGGCGTCGACGCGCACGTCTCGGACCGGCAGCGGACGAGTGTACTCAACCCGATCGCGCACCACGTTGCCACCGCGCTGCACAAGCGGCACGCAGTCACGCTGGCGGCATTCGATGATCACTTCATCGTCCACGGTGCCCGTCCATCGAAGGTATTGCTCGCCTGTGTTTGTGCCGGAATTGGATTGGCCCCCCACTTGGTTCGAAGGTGCAGCCGATGGCGTGTTGGAATAGACAGGATTCGATGAAGCCTGGTTGCGTGGATCCCGATCGTCGACAATCGTGTACCGCCGTCCGTTGCCGCTGTTGCTGCCGGTGGTTGGGGCCGACTGCGAACCCGTCAAATCCCAGAAGAGCTGGAACGCATAAATGCCGCGGCCACCCTGCGGATCTTCGACCGTGATCACGGCGGAAAAGTTGTTCGAGACAGCGGGTTGCTGCGAGATCTTGACGGAACCTCGCCCCTGCTGCATCTGCAGACGCACCTGACCGGAGCGCGCAGGCAGAGCATCGTAGACACGATACTTCAACGCGTTCGTCATCGGGCCGGAAATCTCGCGAGTATCCATTCGATCGCCGCGGACGGTGATCTCCACTTTGCCATCGACTTCGCCTTCCCAAGCCGCTTGCGGAAGCTGCGCCCACAAGGCCACTGAACAAAACAGAACACTCATCGAGATGCGCATACTGCTCTCAGGATAGCGAGCGTTCGAGATGATTTGCTAGCTTGGCAGAGAGTTCGATCCTGCATGAGCAACAACATCGAAAAGCGCGTCCTTGCCGCGGCAAGTGCCTGCCTCGCCAAAAATCAAGTCATTGCGCCAGTCGACGTACTGGCCGGCATAGGCTGGCTGAACCCGATACACATCGGGGAGTGGCGCAGAGGACGGACTGCCATCCTCGCTCAAACTTTTCAAGTCGGCCCAGAAAAAATCGATGTCGCGCTCAACGCCCTGGCGAGTTGGGCGCAAATCCAGGGGCTGGAACCCGTCGAAACACCCTATTTTCGGACATCCCGCGAAGCATCGGTGCCGTTGCAATTCACCGCCGACGCCGATGCAAACCGAGAACTCACGTTCCGCACGCATTGGCTCGCGTGGGATCTCAGCGCAAAGGCCAAAGCCAAGATCGAAAAGAAATCCGCGCCTGCCGACCCCGTCGTCTTTCAGATTCTGCGCGATTCAGAATGTTCCGAATGCGGCGAGCCAATCGAACAAGATGACCTGCTTGGGATGGAAGCAGACAAGCCACTCTGCCTGGCATGCGCCAACCTGGCGGATCTCATCTTTCTCGAAAGTGGCGACGCCACACTCACCCGCCGCGCTTCGAAGCACTCGTCCCGCAAGGCTGTGGTGGTGAGATTTAGCCGCTCACGTGGACGCTACGAGCGCAAAGACATCCTCATCGAAGAGCGCGCGCTGGCAGCGGCCGAAAGTTCGTGTGCGGAAGATTCGCCGCAACGCGCCGAAGCGAGAGCGAAGGACAAGAAACGCCGGGAACAAGACGATCGGCTGCTCGCCAAGAGTATGGCCAAACGCATTCTCGAACTGTTTCCTCAGTGTCCCAAAGATGAGGCGGAGCGCATCGCCGCATTCACCGCAACGCGAGGGAGCGGACGTGTGGGCCGCAGCGCCGCCGGACGTAACGCTCGACGAACGCGCCATGATCCTGGCCGTGCGCGACGCCGCCATCCGCCATAACCACTCGCCTTACGACGACCTACTCGCAAGCGGCGTCGGAAGTGAAGAAGCGCGCGAGCGGATCTTGGACAATGTCGACAAAACAGCCCGGCAATGGAGTGCAACTTGAGTCTTTCCATCCTTATCCCGGTCGCTCTCGCCGACCAGGATTCGCCCATTCGGGTCGATACCAGGTTGGTTCCGGTGAGCGTTTTGGTACGCGATCGCAATGGACCCGTTCCTGGCTTGACCAAAAATGACGGGGCAAAGGCTTCGTATCGTACAAGGATTCGCGTCCGATGCATCCGCGTTGATCGCCTCCGTAAAAGACTTCAAGGTGCAGGCCATTGCACAAGAGCCAAACGAAAGTCTTCTCGAAGGCCCGGGCGCGTTGTTTCCGGATTGGATGCAGACACTTATTGCAAGTCCGATGAACGCCCAATCGATACAACGTGTGGAATTGACGGTTCACGCCTTGAAGGACATCGCGCGGCGTCTGCACAGCGTCCCGGGGCGAAAAAACCTCATCTGGATCTCAGGAGGTTTCCCCATTCAAGTTGGACTCGATCGGCTAAGTTCCCCGGTTGGCAGCACGCCGCCACAATCCTTCACCCTCGAAATAGAGTCAGCCACCCGAGCACTGAACGACGCGGGCGTGGCCGTCTATCCGATTGATGCACGGGGACTCGAGAGTTTTCGCCGCCCCGTAGTTGGCGCACACGCAAATCCCGAGCTCGCCGGTGCGATGCGCCGCGCGCTGGACGATGCCGAAACAAGCTATACACTGGGCTTCTATCTCAATCCAGAAGATCTCGACAACAAGTTTCATTCTCTACGTGTCCAAGTCAACCGGAAAGACGTGGTGATGCGGAGCCGTCGCGGCTACCTTGCATCGAAAGACCGTCCGACCGATGACAGCAATCGGCTGAAAGAGCTGGGCCAGCTACTGGCGAGTCCTTTGGAATCGACCACGATCAAAGTCGGCGCGAAAACTGCCGTGACTCACGTTGCAGGCAAGCGAAGGGTCCCCGCGCACATCTTCATCGACACACCGCGAATCACAATGCACGATCGAGATGGCAAGAAGACCGGCGCGGTCGACATCGTTCTCGATCTCCAAGCGTCCGATGGACGCAGCCTGGCGCAAACCTCCAGGACGCTGCATCTCAATCTCACCGAAGCGAACTATCGCAAGATGCTCGACCAATCGCTGCCCGATCATCCCGAAGGCGTGCGGCTCTGCCTTGCCGTGCTCGACAGACTCAACGGCGCAACGGGATCCGCATCACGCAAGTGGCCACAAGACCGCAGAAAACTAGCTCTAAATTGACCCTTGACAAGAAGGGAAAACGGATCAATACTCAAATCGACTGGTGAAGAAAATCAGTCGAGCAATAGAGCCTGAAAAGGAGGCCGCGAAGCATTCCCCGCGGACTATGGAACCTCACCAGGAAATCACGCCCAGTTTTTAGACGGACCCATTTGGGTCTTTCGCTGAGTTGCTGTTGCACGGGAAGGAGGCCGCAAAAGCTTTACGCGGACTATGGAGCCTCACAACGAAATAGGAGACGGGCCGCCCCGTTTGCGTTTATCCGCTTGTCGTTTCCGATAGAGATTCACCCGGACTTTGAGGTTCGTCGCCCTCCCAAAAACAGGGCAAAACCTCACGCCACCATTGCTGGCAGTTTCGATGGCTGGATCTCAACTTGGAATAGCGGACCGTCGCAAACCGGCGGCCCGATCCCGTTCTAGAAGCAGTTAGTGGTTGTGTCGAGGAACTTCCTCTCCCACCTTACGGTACTTCACCGCGAATTCCAAACAAGCACCCGTAGACAACTGTCCGACGTAAGTTCGGAACATCTCCTGCCAGGGAGTCTGATTCGGCGGAATCCCGAAGTCGAGCTTCGCGCGCCGCGCTGCGATCTCTTCATCGCTCAACACCACGTCCACCCGGCGAGTATTGAGATTCACGCGAATCCGGTCGCCAGTCTCCAGAATTGCGAGATTGCCTCCCGCCGCCGCTTCCGGCGATGCATTCAAGATCGAAGGACTCGCCGATGTTCCGCTCTGCCGTCCATCGCCAATCGTCGGCAACTGGTTGACACCCTGTTTCACCAAAGCATCGGGAGGCAGCATGTTCACGACTTCCGCCGCGCCCGGATATCCAATCGGACCCACACCACGAATGACCAGCAGGCAACGCGCGTCAATCTTCAATTCCGGATCATTGATGCGTTCGTGGTAATCTTCAGGACCTTCAAACACAATCGCGCGGCCCTCAAACGCATTCTCCGAACCCGGCTCCTCGAGGTAACGCTTGCGAAACTCATCGCCAATCACCGAAGACTTCATCAACGCCGAATCGAATAGATTGCCGCCCATCACCAGGAACCCGGCGTTTTCTTTCAGCGGATTGTCGTAGCTGCGAATCACCTTCTGGTCTTCGCTCGCGCGCCCACGATTGTTCTCGCCAATCGTCTTGCCGCTGACCGTCATCGCACCTTCGCGGATCTTGCCCGCTTTCATCAGTTCGCCGATGATCGCCGGAACACCACCCGCCAAGTGGAAAGATTCCGAGAGGAACTCGCCGGCGGGCTGCACGTTCGCCAACAACGGAATCTCATACCCGATCGTTTCCCAAAGCTTCACATCGAGCTCGAGGCCCACGTGCCGCGCGATGGCCGCAATGTGCGGCGGGCAGTTGGTGGATCCACCGATTGCCGAACAAACCACAATCGCGTTCTCGATCGCTTCCTGCGTGATCACCTTTTCTGGCGTCAGCCCTTCGCGAACCATGTCCACAATGCGGCGGCCCGTGTGATAGGCCATTTGCGCGCGTTCGCGATACGGCGCGGGGATCGCCGCACAACCCGGCAACGACATTCCCAACGCCTCAGCCAGCGAGTTCATCGATGTCGCTGTGCCCATCGTGTTGCAATGGCCCGGCGACGGTGCGCTGGCGAGCACCATGTCCATAAAGCCTTTGTAATCGACCTCGCCCGCCGCCATCAGTCGCCGCGCTTCCCAGATCGCCATACCCGATCCTGCAAGCTGGCCCTTGTAGTAGCTGTTCAGCATCGGTCCGCCGGAAAGCACAATCGCCGGCAGATTCACCGTTGCGGCCGCCATGATGCAAGCAGGGGTTGTCTTATCGCACCCCGTCGTCAGCACGACGCCGTCGAAAGGATTGCCATGCAGAATCTCAACCAGGCCCATATAAGCGAGATTGCGATCAATCGCCGCAGTGGGACGACGGCATCCCTCATGAATCGGATGCACCGGAAACATGATCGGCACGCCACCCGCATCGCGAATACCGGCCTTGGTGCGCTCGGCAAGTTCAATGTGATGGCGATTGCAAGGGGAAAGATCGCTGCCGGTTTGCGCGATGCCAATGATGGGACGTCCGGTCTGCAACTCGTCGACCGTCAGCCCGTAGTTTGGGAACCGCTCGAGATACAGCGCTGTCATTCCGGGATTGCCGGGATTGTTGAACCACTGCTCGCTGCGGAGTCCGTTGGGAGTCTTTGTTTTCACTGCTGCCATTCTATCGAGATATGAGGCTGTCGAGATATCCTGAACTCGAATGATCGCTACTGCGCTGTTTCTGGTTGCTTCATTGGCTGGCGTGAAGGAGGCCATCGCCTATCTCGAAGACGAGGTTCCGCGGTGGAAGTCGGAAAACGGCTGCTATTCGTGTCACAACAACGGCGATGGCGCACGAGCGCTGCTGCTTGCGGGTCGACGCGGTGCCGCTGTTGCCGATACGCTGACATTCCTGCGAGATCCTTCGAAATGGGTTGGCAAAGACGGCAAGCCGGACACGCTCGCATTGGTGCAGTATGCGGGATCGCTCGCGGCGGCCGGAGAGTTCGACCAAGTGGCTCTTGAGCGCATCGTTGCCGCACAGAAGCCCGATGGGCATTGGGAAATGGACGCAGAAGCCGCCGCAGGTTCGCCGGTGACCTATGGCCCTGTCTTGGGAACAGCCCTCGCTCGCGGATTGATCGCTGGCAAATCGCAGTTTGCAAAATCGACTCAAGCGGCTGAGGCTTGGCTCGCAAACCAGAAGGCCGGCCATCCAGTGGATGTCGCCGCACAGGTCATCGCTCTCGTCCGCAAAAACGATATCGCCAAGCTAACGGCAATGCAGTTGAATGATGGCAGTTGGAACAATGGGGAAGTCTTCGATACCGCCATCGCCGTGATCGCTCTGGCGAAACACAACAAGCCGACGGCAGCACGAGGAAGAGCTTGGCTCCTAAAGGCCCAACTGCAACCAGGAGGCTGGCCTGGAACAACCCGTCCCGCTGGCGGCCAGAGCTACGCCCAACACATCTCCACTACGGCCTGGGCTTTGCAGGCTCTTTTGACGGAGTAAACGGAATCTTCAGCCTGCCTGTGGCGACCGAACGGTCGATCTTCTCAAAGACATCCACATCGAACGCGCGCCCAATCTTGTTGCCTGCGAGATCTTCGAGAACTTCCAACACCTGCAGTTGGTACGTTTTCGCTTGCCATGGCACGTCAGGAACAAAATTCCAAGCACGCTCTTCCTTACCGAGACGACTCACACCGAGCACACCTTCGACGATCAGGCAGCGTTGCAATAGTGCGGAATCGAGAGGGCGAGGAAACTGCACAGTCAACGGATCTTGCGTGCCAGCCTTCGGTGCGCCGATCTTCCACTCACGAACGTCAATCCCAGAGCGCCACGCTTGTTCCACTATGAGTTCACGTGAAAACGAAGCAGCCAACGGACGATTTTCCGCGTCCTTCCATTCGGCATCCACCACCAACCGGTAGCGGCCGCCCGCCACCAACGGCGGACCCACTTCATTCGACGGAACCAAGCCTCGCTTCACGCGCCCGGGATCGAACAGAATGGTCAATCGGCGCTGCTCGCGATCCCAGAGTTCCTCATCGATCTCCAAAAACGGCAGTTTCACTTCGGAATTCGCGGCCAAATCGATCAGGTGAATGCGCTGAAACGCTTCGCCACGCGACATCGGCGCAGAAAACTGCAAATAGAACTTCAACTGATTTTCCGGCACACTCGACGCCGTCGGATACATCCGCTCGACCACGGTCGTGGGCTCAGCAGCAACACGTTGCACGGCAATCCGCAACACGACCGGAGATCCACCATTGAGCACCGCGCGATATGCGATATCGGGCAGCAGCCGATACTTCGGGATAAAGGTCACCACGCCATCACTGAACGCGATGGCACCAGCCAAGGCCGGAGCGTCCACCAGATCCACGCTCACGCGCAGGGTCGAGGTAGAGGTCACGCGATCGCCGCGCGCGCGCACCACCGGCGGATCCCCCTCAATCACAATGGAAGCGGCCGCATGCAACGATGCAGCGGCCGCCAGTCCAAGAAAGAAATACACCATTACGGCAGAGCCAGGGTCTTCAATTCCATCGAGCCGTTGTCAGCCTTTACCAGCATCATCGCGTGCGTCTCGTCAAAGCGCGCCAACTGCTCCACGCCCTTCAACCCGGCGATCGTTTCGTAGGGCACGCCCTGCTTATCGGCCACCGGCTTGGTGATGCCCTCAAAGGTTTCCAACTTGTCACCCGGCAGTTTCATCACACCTCGCGACGAGTTGTTCATCAGGATGTAGTTGGCACCGGCCTTCTGATAGACCACCATGTCGAGCGGACGATTGCGATTGCCCAGTTCGGCAATGGTCGTACCCATGACCTTTTGGCCCGGCTTCAAATCCGATACCGGAAACTTCACCAGCGGCGTGCAAGTATACGCCGCCAGGATGTGCTGCTTGTTGGCGATCTTGTAAGCCGTAAAGGTACGCACTGGCGAATTGGTCTCAAAGCGACCGTGCGCGCCATGATACATTTCCACGTTCGTGCTCGCAGCCTTACCTGCAAACGGAAAAGGAATCGAACGCAACGTCGAGGAAAACTCCTCATTCGACA
Source organism: uncultured Solibacteraceae bacterium (assembly GCA_964500255.1). GTDB lineage: Bacteria > Acidobacteriota > Terriglobia > Bryobacterales > Bryobacteraceae > F-183. The sequence goes on from CAZCPL010000047.1 coordinate 13,469, forward strand.
ATCCGGCCACCATCACGTTGCCATCCACATACTCAACATCGGTTATGGCTTCCAAGCGAACCAGCGAACCACGGCGATCTTTGGCATCTGCTGCGGCGACGTTGGGAAGCACAACCGACGCGAACGCAATCTTCCCAAGATCCACTTCGCTCAACTTTCCATCGCGAGTGACCTTCACAATGACAGCCGCCGCTTCTGGACCCTTGCCGCGTGAAACCGATAGGTACACATTCTTCGAAGCAGGATTCACAGCCAGATCATTGATCAGAATCTGATCGGCCGACGTGCCTAGCAGCGCCGCGATCTTGTCATTCAGCGCAGCAAACGTCATTTCGCCACCGGCCGCGGACTTCGTGTCCCCAGTAGCCAGCGCGAAAACTTGCGCGCCCATCGGGTCGCCAACGAACAGAATGCCTTCCGGACCGAAGGCCAGAGGTCCAGCGGATTTCAGATCCGCCTTGCCGGTTTTCAGTGAAGAGGTGAGGTTGGCGCTGAAAGCCAGACTCGCCCCAAGTGACAACAAGAGCAAAGAGCGTTGAAGCATGACGTTAAGGATACACACGGCGCACCGGAGGTTACACGATACAATCGTCGGCAGTGACCTTTCGCCGTGTTTTGAACTATGCGCTGGTGGCTTTGCTCGTTCTCGTCGTCGCCGTTTCAGCTTTTGCTTACTGGGCCGGTTACCGTGTGTTGCCACAGGTGGACGGTGAGGTTTCCGCCCCTGGGTTGAAGCAGGCCGGAACCATTCAGCGAGACGATCGCGGCATCCCCACCATCACTGCCTCGAATGCCGAAGACGCGCTCTTTCTGCAAGGCTACGCCACCGCGCAAGATCGTCTCTTTCAAATGGATGCCCTGCGGCGCAAGGCCTCCGGTGAGTTGTCGGCAATCGTCGGGCCCGTTGCCTACGAACTCGACTTTGACGCGCGCCAACTCCGCATCGGTCGTATCGCAACCGCGCACGAGCGCACCATGAACGAGCAAGACAAGGCCCACATCGCAGCCTATGCCCGTGGCGTCAACCATTACATTCGTATGCATCGCGGCAAGCTGCCGATGGAATTCACGCTACTCGGCTACGACCCCGCCCCCTGGACCATTCGCGACACCATCCTCGCCGGCCTTGAAATGTACCGCAGCCTGACGTCGACCTCGAAACACGAGATTCAGAAGCAGTTGCTGCTCACGACCGCGCCCAATCGACAGTTGGTCGAACTGCTCTATCCGCCTCGCACCGGCGGTGAGCTTTCCCCGGGTTCCAATGCTTGGGCCATCAGCGGCAAACATACGGCCAGCGGACATCCGCTGCTTGCCAACGATCCACATTTACAGTGGACCATGCCATCGACTTGGCATGCGGTTCGCATTCAATCGCCAGACCTGCACGTGGCGGGCGCTGCGCTGCCAGGCGTGCCTGGAATCATCATCGGACACAATGAGCAGATCGCCTGGGGCGTCACCAACCTGGGCTTCGACGTACAGGATCTCTACGACGAACGCGTCATTCCCAACACATTGAACTACGAGTATCAGGGCCGCCTCTATCCGATGACCGTCGAGCACGAGATGATTACGGTGCGCGGACAACGAAACTACGCTCTCGACATCTTGTCCACGCGCCATGGACCTGTGATCGCGCAGCAGGGCCAAACTCTGGCTTTAAGATGGGCCGCAGCGGAACCGGGCATCTTCCAGTTCCCTTTCATCGATCTGAACCGGGCACAAAACTGGGAACAGTTCCGCGCCGCTCTGAAACGCTTTCCCGGCCCCGGTCAAAACTTCGTCTACGCCGACAGGGCCGGAAACATTGGCTATCAGGCCACAGGCATGTTGCCGATCCGCAAGAATTATAAGGGTGATCTGCCCGCGCAAGGCTGGTCTGGAGAAAATGAATGGGAAGGCTTCATTCCGTTCGAGGATCTGCCTTCAAGCTACAACCCCGCCGATGGATACGCGGTGACAGCGAATCAGAATCCATTTCCACCCGACTACAAATACCCGGTGCATGGAGATTTTTCCACGTCCTATCGGGCCAACCAGATCCGCCGGATGTTGCAAGCGCGCAAGGGCCTCAAGGCGGAAGACATGGTGAAAATTCAGAAAGACGTCTATTCCGAGTTCTCAGTCCTGCTGGCAAAACATTTCGTGCAAGCCGTTGACAAGCGCAAACCCACCAACCTCGCGCTCCCTCCAGCCGTCGCCGCACTTCGCACCTGGAACGGACAGATGGAAAGGGAATCCCCCGCCGCGCTGATCGCGACGTTCAGCTACCAGCGCCTCAAGCGCAAGATCGTCGATCGCGTCTCTCCAGGACGTAGTGAGACCTATCAGGATCAGATGTCGCAAGCCGTGGTGCAGAAGCTGCTGACAGAACGTCCGCCGGGTTGGTTTGAGGATTGGGACAAAACGCTCATCGCCTGCCTCGATGAAGCGATTGAAGAAATCCGGCACCAACAGGGTAGCGAAATTGCCAATTGGCGCTATGGCCGCTATAACGAACTAGGGATTCCGCATCCCATCTTCGGCCGCATTCCTCTCATCGGCGAGTGGCTAGAGTTTGCCAACGTTGGCCCCGTCGAAATGGCGGGATCTTCAACCACCGTTAAGCAGACAAGCAAAACTTTGGGACCTTCGATGAGATTTACAGCCGACGCCAACGACTTCAATCAATCGCGTTTGGATCTCACTATCGGCGAATCTGGCAACGTTTTTTCGCCCCACTATAAAGATCAGTGGGATAGCTATTGGAACGGCAAGAGCACACCGTTTGCCTTTGACAAGCTCGAGGCGAAACACGCTCTTCGAATGCGTCCTCAGCAGTGATCAGGCATCGAAGGTCTTTTCGGTAATTAGCTTGCGTCCACCGAGGGCCAGCCGGAACGCGACAATCGCCGTAACAACGAACACAATCAAGACCAGCAACGAAGAACTGCCGTACCAGCCGCTGAAATCGAAGGTGAGGTAAAAGCGCTTGGCCGCCTCTCCAATCACTGTCATGGTGACAAGAGCCAGCAGCCCGTATCGCATCAGCACATGCACGATCAGCACCAACCCGCCGATTTCCGCCACCATCGCCGGAACCGAGAACCCTGGGGCTAGAAACTTGCTCACTGTAAACAACGCCAAAAACGCCACTGCAGCCAGCCAGTTCTTGCGAAAAACAATCTTGAACAGAAACAGCAGAAAGAAATTTACGAGTGAATACGCAGCCGCATTGATGAGGTTGGCAATCAGCGCGCCAACGGCAAACCGTGTCCCCAAAACGGTCTGCAATTCGTTGTCAATCGGAATGTCGCCGCTGCGCAGAGTATACACGGTCACCAGATAGCTAACAGCGGATAGAAACGCTCCAGCCGCAAGGCCGACCAGCACATGGCTACCGACTAGCGGATCCCAAATGCGACCGGAAAGTACCCGGCTCCACGACACCAAAGTCTGGGGCCATCGTTTGCGCACCGGCGGTTCGAGCGCGAGATAAAACAGCCATACCATGCCACCCAAGAAAACGGCCACCTGGGCGGACACCTGAAACAGAATGAATTCCTCAAGTGCGGGCACATGATGTGCACCGATCACCTGCAACGACATATAAGCCAACACCACGAACATTGCCAGCCTGAACGCACCCCTGCGATCGCCGCGCCCATGCTTCAAATGAAACCGCGCAAAGAACACCACCGAGACCACCAGTAGGAAGAAAACTGACACCGCCAGAACCTGCATCGCGAACAGACCAGGCGGCGGTGGAGGTCGCTCCGAACGGTGAGCGATTGTCCATGGACCCACCACATCGAAGTAAACCGCCTTGCCCCGCCAGGAAGCCGCTTCCACCCGCAACTTCACTTTCTCATCCGCCGGGTTCGGACCTTCCCACGCGTTTCTCGTATCGAAACCCGCTATGGGAAGCCACTTCGGTTCCACCTGCTGAAACTTACCGAGATCGAGTCCTGCAAATCGAAAGAACATCTGCCACTCGACAGGCGTCGGATTCGGTGGCGTCCCGTCAATCTGCGGCGTCGTTACCTCAAACGAGGTCAATCGGTTCTTCAGGTCCAACTGCACCGTCACCATACCGCTCGCGATCATCGGCGGATCGTTCAACCCAATCACACCCTGGCTGGTCACCGATCTCGACACCAAATACCGGGGACTTTCGCGATACCAAAACACAAGGGGACCCGGTTGCTGCTTCTCTGTTTCCGACCAGCGCTTTGTTGGTTCCGTCTCTCGGCGATGCGCGACGTAGTCCATGTCGATCTGCATACCGTGAACGCTATCCAAAGCCTTCGGATAACCCGCTCGTCGAATGATGCGGCGCGCGTGCTCTTCCAACACTTCCGGCGACAGTTCCGGCTTCGATAGTCCGAAGAACGTCACCTGCGGACCGAACCAAGCGAGAAACCCAATGCTCAACAACGTTACGGCCAGCAGCCCCAACGCAATCGGAACGGATAACAACCCTGAAGCGTCGCCGGCCGCGGCCACAAGTTCCGGCGATGGCGTGTCGCCGGCGGCCAAAACGGCGCTCAGCATATCGCCGCCGCCCGGCAATGCGTTCATCACGACGCGTGCGGATGCGGGCCGATCCTTCGGATCGGCGGACAGACAACGGAGAATGATACTTTCAACCGCTGGATCGAGATCCGACACTTGCGACGTCATGCTGACGGGCGATGAATCCATCTGCTTTTTCTTCAACTCATCCAGACTCGTCGCATCGAACGGACGCTTGCCCGTGAATACCTCGTAGAGCACCAGCCCCAGCGAATAGATATCGCTCTTGATCGTGACCTCTTTGCCAGCCAGTTGTTCCGGCGACATGTAGGCGGGAGTTCCGCTGCGAATGTCCGCGATCTGGTCGATCACACCCGCAAGACCGAAGTCCATGATGCGCAAAGATCCACGCTCGTCAAGCATCACGTTGGCGGGCTTGAGATCGCGATGCAGCACGCCCTTCTCATGCGCGGAGGCAAGACCCGAACAGAGTTGGCGGGCCATCTCCGTCGCTTTGTGGGTAGGGATGCGACCAATGCGCCGCAGCAGCGAATTGAGATCTTCGCCACTGATGAATTCCATCGAGATATACGCGATGCCATTCACTTCGCCGATGTCGTACACCCGGCAAACGTTAGGATGCGAGATCTGACGCGCGATCTTGACTTCGTTGTAGAAGCGGCTCAAAGATTTCTGATCTTTCGACAACGCCTCGGGCAGAAACTTTAACGCGACGGGCTGATTCAGCTTAAGATCGGTGGCGCGATAGACCTCGCCCATGCCCCCGCGGCCGAGCAGCGCAATAATACGGTATCGCTCGCCAAGAATCGATCCCGCAATAAACCGGCCCTCTTCTTCAACCGAACTGGAAAGCATCGACACCGCGCCATCGGCAATGGCCGAGACGGCTGCGGTAGCCATTTCAGAGGATGCCGAGAGCGCAGATCCGCAAGACAGACAAAACCGGCTCGTCGAAGGGACCTGACTCTTGCAGTTGATGCAGACCATGCAAAAGTCAATGTAACACCTGGGTGGATCCCAAGCTGGAAATTGTTCATCCGTCCAAGGTCCATCAAGGCACCGACCGAAACTATTCCTCAGCCGATGGCAGATCGGGGCGGAACTTTGCCCCACGGCCGTCGCGCGGGAGCCTCGATCGAATAGAGCAAGGCCGAGATTCGAGGTGGGACAAAGCCCTCTCCTAACCATTCAGGTCCCCCCTCGAAGACGCCAGCGGTCGTCGAAGTGTAGAGAGAGCGCACGACAGGGTACCTGAAGGCTAGGCACTAGGCCTTGGCCGTCTTCGAGGGACGACGCATCCGCAGGTAGCCGAGCGTCGCAAGGCCCCCACCGAGTAGCAGTACGAACCTTGATTCAGGAGCCGTCGGCAACCCTTCCAGTTGGATATTGCTAAAGCTCACATTCGAGAAGAACTTCGCCGTGGCGAAACCCGATGGATTATCGAAAACGAACGCTGATACTGCCCGCTGGAACCGCTTGAACCAGACCTTCGATCTTTGTTGCAGCCTGATCTAGTAGGTGCTGCCGGTGCTGCCGCTCAAAAGCTGGAAATACAGAATTGCGAGTGGATCGGTTGACGCAGCAAAGAGCCCGCCGGTTTGCGTGAGCGCAATGCCCGTGCCGGTATTCGACAAGTCACCGATGTCGCTGATGAGACCGCCCTTGGCGTCAAACCGAGGTTCAGTATATCAATGCCGACGACCCCGCTGATCGCCCGATCCGCCCGTGAACCCACCGGTCGTGCTCGCCAATACCTCGGGCGCGCGACCCAAACTCACAGAGTTCCGTTTTAGCTGCCCCGCAGGGATCTTGATCGATGTTCTGGTGCGAGGCCGAGCCACTGAGAATGCCGACGACGAAGGAGCCTACATTCGGGGAGTAGTGGAGGATCGACGGGAAATAGGGGAATGGGAGATGCTTTGCTAAAGCCCAGGGGGATGCAGCCGATATGCTTTGTGTGTAGGAGTCATAGGCAAGGAGGCTTTATGGAGATCGGCGGAATTCGGGCGATAGATAAGGCGTTGGAGAACAACGCCACATCCATCACGGCGAAAGTAGAACGTCAGGATCGCGTGGAGCAACGGGAATTGATCCGCGCTGTTAAGTCCGTCAATGCGAGCGGGGTATTGGGCACTGACCAGGAGATGACCTTCACGGTAGACCGCGAGACGAAGCGCTTGGTCGTACGTGTTGTGGACCGGGAGACGGATGAAGTCCTTCTGCAGATTCCCAACGAGCAGGTACTGCGAATGGCGCGAAAGTTGCCGAAGAGGAGAGAGTAGGCGCTGAAGAGAAAGGCAATCATGTATCGCGACGCATATCTCGAGTCCGAAATCCTCTGCGCGAGTCCGGTTCGATTGGTCGAACTGTTGTACCGTGGTGCGATCGAAGGAGTCCGTGCCGCTAGGGCCGCCGTCGATAGCGGACAGATTGCTGAGCGCAATCGTCAGATCGCACGTGCACAATCGATTCTGTGCGAACTTTCGCTTTCGCTCGATCACGAACACGGGGGAGGACTGAGTCGCGAACTGGTGGAGCTTTACGACTACATGCAGCGAAGGCTCAACGATGCGAATGCCCAGCAATTAGGCGAGCCGATCGATGAGGTTCGGAAGTTGCTTGAGACTTTGTTGACTGGGTGGGTTTCGCTGTCGGCCAAGAACTCAGAGGTTTCCGTCGTCCAAATGGCGTCGAATCAAAGCCTGAGTCAGTTTGGTGACGTCGACTTCGAAGGATCCAGAGTCGACAGCGTCGGCTAGCCGCCGGATCCGCGCGGCCCGCTCGCAGAAGGTTTCGCCGCTTCGCCCAATGACGGTTTCTCCGGTTCGGAAGACTCTTCTTTTTTCCGGCTCTTCATCGACGCCTGCAGCGTGCGCGCGATCCCCAAGCCCCCCTGTGACGCCATCACCTGCGCCAGTTGCGACTCCGCCATTTCGAGCGCGACCGCTCCTGCTTGATCGTGGTTTTCCTGCCATCCGCCCAGTGCCGATTCTCTGATCGATTGTAGCATTTGCCCTAGTAGCAACCCCTCGAAGTCTTCTGCCGCCTTGCGCAGTTTGGACTCTTCCCGTGTCTCTTTCCCCTCCGTTTGTCGAAGTTGTCCCGCTTGCCCGGCTGGCTCCGTAATTGTTCGTATTGTCGATGTCATGCTCTTGTTTCCTTACGTTCTCACCGGAGGCGTCTCAAATCACTTCGATTTCGGCCTCAAGTGCGCCACTCGATCGGAGACCGTCCAGTATGGCAACGATGTCGCGCGGCGTCGCTCCGATCGACTGGAGACCTCGCACTAGGTCCTCGACGGTTGCGCCTTGCTTGAGCGTCACGTTGCGTGCCTTCTCTTCATTTACTTTCACTCCACGCTCCGGCACGGTGACCGTCTGCCCGGCTGCCAACGAGTTTGGCTGACTCACTGCGTATTGGGTCTGAATCTCGACAGTAAGTCCGCCATGCAATATCGAGACTGGAGAGATGAGGACATCCTTTCCCATGATGATGGTTCCCGTTCGCTCATTGATGATGATTTTGGATCGGGACTCCGTCTCAATCGAGAGTTCCTGAATTTCACCGAGAAACTCGACTCTTCTTGCGGAGAAAAGCGGAGGCACGGTAACGGATACGAGCCCCGGGTTTACAGGCTTGGCAAGCGTTTGTTGAAAGTGTTCGTTGATCACCGCTGCCATTCGCGAGGCTGCTGCTGAATCAGGCCGTTTTACTTGAAGCCGCACTTCCGCGCCGTCGAGTGCCGCCGTTGGCACGAGCTTCTCGACCAAGGCTCCAGCGACGATCCGTCCCACAGTCGGATGATTCACCGTCTGGGAGTTTCCACCCTTTCCAGCTGAAAACCCACCAGTGACAACCGGACCCTGCGCCGCGGCATATACTTGGCCATCGGCTCCCTTGAGGGGGGTCAAGATCAGCATTCCGCCCTGAAGATTGCTTGAGTCACCGATCGCACTCACGGTGATGTCGATCCGGGATCCGGTCTGGGCATACGGTGGCAGCGTCGCTGTCACCATAACGGCCGCCATGTTGCGGACTTGAAACGCGGTGGGTGAAACTGAGACTCCCATTCGCTCGAGAAGATTGGCCATACTCTGGGCGGAGAAGACAGTTTGCCGTTTGTCGCCGGTGCCATTCAGCCCCACAACGAGACCATAGCCCAGCAACTGGTTGTCACGGACTCCTTCGACGGAGGAAAGTTCGCGGATCTTTGCTCTGGGCTTGGCGCCTGCCTCCCTGATAGACATCGTCAGAAGCAGCAGCGCAAGCCCTGGCCCGATAAGCGAAATTCTAAAAAGGAAGAATACCATTGAGAATCCGATAAACGATGTTTGGCCGCCGAATCGCGTCGCCCACCACGCCCTTGCCATTCACGGTCACTTGCAGGTTCGCAATACGATCGGAACGGACGGCATTGGAGGTCGAGACGTCGAAACTACGGATTATTCCTCGTACTTTTACTTGCTGACGTTCCGAATTGACGACGATGTCTTTTTCGGCCTCAATTACCATCGCCCCGTTCGGCAGGACATGGGTCACTCTCGCCGTTAGCGTTGTCGTGAGTGTGCTCTCCCGACCGGTTGAGCCTTGGCTTTTGAGATCCAGGTTTCCGGAAAGTGTCGCTAGGTCTCCCAGCGGTCCAACCGACTTCCCAAAGATCGTTTTAATTCCACCTCTGGCGGAAGATTGCCGTTGCGTTGCCGTCGTCCCGGTCGACACGGCGGAGGCACGATCCGATACCAGTACCGTCACGATGTCGTCCACCCGTGCGGCCCGCAGGTCGCGGTAGGCGTCCGATAATGCGGAGGATGCGGAGAAGAGTGAGCCAGGTGCTGCTGCCGATGGGCCTGCTTCGCGCTTTTGAGCATCCTCAATCATCCGGTCAACCGCCGATGGTGCGGGAGGAGCCTTCTTTTTTCCGTCCGCCAAACTGCCAACCAGGATCATTGTCATGCAAAGCAGGATCGATTTGCTCATTGGGTAGTTCCTGTCTCTCGTGTTCCCGGTCCGGGGATAACGGTTGCTCGGCCTTTTTCCTGGGCAATAGCCAAGATAACTTTCTTCGAAAGGGTGGTCACAATAGCAACCTTCTGACCGCGATAGGCTGTGGACTCCGCCTTGCCTTGGACAGCCACGCGGGTTTGACTTGAAGTGGCCTCCAGGGTAACGATGTCCCCTCTGCGAATCGTTGGAATCACCGTCAGTCGCTCCGGACGAATGAGCTCGCCAGCGAGAATCGGCACTCTCGCGGCTTTTTCAAACAGATCCGTATTTCGTTCCGCGTTGTCGCCAGGTGAAGGAAATGAATCCCGTTGCTCTATCCGGATGTTCTTTGCACTCAGCATCTCTCCGGCAGCGATGTCCTTCTGTGCAACGGCATGAGCTACCTTCTCGCGCAGCCGGACTCTTGCCCACATTGGCCGCTTCCTTCCATCGGCTTCGACAAACCATCCGTTCCAGGTGACAGCCATTGAGGGGTCTTTCCCAAGTGGGAGTTCATGCATGGCAAACCGAAGCACGCCCCTGTAAGCGACTGCCCTCTTCGAGATTTCGATTATCTCGACTTGAATCTTGCGATTTCTGAATACCTCGTGCAGCGCCAACTCCATTTCCATTTCCGAAACCGTGCGAGAACTGCGCAAGAAGCAAAGGCCACTTTCCACCGGGAAGCCACGGACCGAAGGTACCGTTTTGGTCGAAGCCGCGAAAAAACGATTTAGCTCGCTAGCAGGTATGACTCGTCGCAATCCAGGGTCAGGAGCCAAGCCGAATCGCAGTTCCGCCGGGAGTTGCCGAAAAGCAGGAATGTGCGAGGCTAAGTTGCCGACAGTCACCACAGGCGCGTCTAGTTCGATGCAATGATCTGCAAATACGGTTCCCGCAGCGAGTTCCCCGATGACGAACGGAATTGAGAGCGCGAATGAAAATCTCATAGCTTGGACCGGTTTCGCCTCAGCGGGTCAGATTGTTGACCTGTTGATACATTTCGTCGGCGGCGCGAACGACCTTGGAGTTTGCCTCATAGGCCCGTTGGCTGACGATCATGTTGATGAACTCCTCGACGATACTGACATTGGATTGCTCCAAATACCCCTGCATCAGGGATCCAACGCCTTCCTGACCACCGGGGATCGATACGGTTGGCTCGCCGCTCGCGTCCGTCGGTAGAAACAGACTGCTTCCGATGCTGTTCAATCCAGCCGGATTCACGAAGTTTGCAATCTGAATCTGACCCGCCACCTGCGCGGCGTTTTGTCCGGGCAGCGTATAGCTGACCGTGCCATCGCCGGCAATGCTAATCGCCTGCGCTTGTGGCGGGATCGTGATTTGTGGCTCAATCGGGTTACCTTCGCTAGTCACCATATTGCCGTCCCTGTCAAGATGGAAGTTCCCGGCTCGGGAATACGCAATCTCGCCACTTGGGCGGCGGATCTGAAAGAAGCCGCGACCCTCAATGACCATATCCAACGGGTTGCTAGTGAGCTGAAAGCTGCCTTGCGTGAAAATGATTTCGTTCGATGAAGGTCTGGCACCCAACCCGAGTTGCAAGCCGGTTGGAACTACAGTTTGCGATCCAGCGGCGGAGCCGGGCTGGACGAGGGTTTGATAGAGCAAATCCTGAAACTGGGTGCGCCGCATTTTAAAACCGGATGTATTGGCATTGGCGAGATTGTGAGCAATGTTGTCGACATTGATCTGTTGTGCGTTCATGCCGCTTCCGGCGCTGTAGAGTGCTCGTATCATGTAAAGTATCTCAGCAATTGGAGCGCCATCTATGCAGTGACTTTGGCGACTTCTTCGATGGCTCGACGGCTCATCTCGCCACCAATGGTGGCAGCCTTCTGTAAAGCCTCGAATTGGCGCATCACATTAACTAACCGCACAGCGGATTCGGCTGTTCCTGAATTGGCCGCCTCCAGGTAGCCCTGTTTGACCTGGAAATTCGTTGCAGCTCTCGGTGCAAGAGTGCTGGCGTCGACGCGAAAATAACTGGATCCCTCTTTGTTCACTGCGTCCATACTGTCGAACTCGAAGACTTCGATGGTTCCCATCAGGATGCCCTGCTGACGGATTGAGCCATCCGCCGTTGTTTCTACGGGTAAAGTGGCATTGAGCCTGAATTCTCGCCCGTCCGGCGGTTTTACCTTAACGATATGGCCGTCGCCGGTCTGAATCTTTCCTTGCCGGTTGACCTGAAAGGAACCGTTTCGCGTGTATCGGGCTCCCTGGGGCGTTTCCACCTGGAACATTCCACGTCCGAAGACCGCGAAGTCCAGGGCTTCCCCTGTTCTGGTCAGTGGCCCTTGTTGATGATCCGTATAGTGACGCTCAAGATCCGGAGAGTCGACGGGGGCGGGATATCCCTCTCGCGCCTGTTCACTCACCCACGGCAGGAATGCATCACGATCGGCCTTATAGCCAATCGTGGACGAGTTGGCGATATTGTTCGACAGCAAGTCCAGCGATTCGAGGCGGGCGCGCATTCCGGCGGCTGCGGAGATTGTGAGCGGGTCCATAGGTCGGATCTTTGCAATTGATCTGCCGGAAGCGATCCTGGAGCATGTCCTTATAAGGGCCGTCACTCGATCCGCCATTTCCTTGGCGGTGTCCGAGCCTGCGACGAAATTTTGGCGGTAACTCATCAAGGTTTTACGGCGAAATCGGCCGAGTATGCGAGATAACGCGGGTTTCAACTTGGCCCTCCACCTGCATTCGTTCTTGCATGCTCACGCCGCTACAATTCGCAGCGACTCCGCTTTCAATTGGAAACGGCATCCCCAATGCCGATGTCCCTTCCTCAATTCCACCCAATATGGACTTTCGGGGGATGATTGCGAATCAGGTGGAGCTAGATGGCATGATGAGCCCCGGTGCGTTTGGCGCTACCAGCCTTGCCTCCTTTGGCGGTCTTCCAGTTGGGTTCAGCCAGTTAACCGCACTCGATCAGAACTTGACGTGGTTGTTTGCCGCGAATCGGAACGCCCCGTCGCAGCTCGAGACAAGCGCATCGGGCGAGAGAACGGCTGACTCAGAGACAGGATCAGAAGATAATCGTGAGCTTTCCCAGGATGCATCGACATCTCCAGAGTTCGCCGTACTTTCGAATTCTATTCCATTCATTTCCGCCATCGCCATTCCCTGGGAACCTTCCGCCAAGGATCATTCAGCGGAGACTCAATGCCAGGGGAATGATTGCTCAAATGGTGTCTCAGCTGGTATAAACGGGATAAGTGTGCAAAGGGAAGGCCTAACGCAAGGCGTCGAAGTCCTTCCCAAAATCAACTCCACGGAAGCTGGTCAGATCCGCGTTGATGTGGAACCTCGGCAGCCTGCCTCTTCGGTCCCTCGTGGGCCCGTTCCAGCAACACCCGATCCGACGACTTTGCAGGAACTCTCCTTGCCGCCTTCGAAACTTTCCGGCTTTTGGCGATCTGAGTCAGTCCTTCCGTCCCGGCAAGAACAGACTCTTGTTCAATCCGAGAGCAGATCCACGGTGGTCTGGCGCGAAGCCTTTTCCCTAAGCATTGCGTCTATTGCGGAGACTCCCTCGCCCCAAGGCAACTTCCGAACAGTCGAGGATTCATGGAATGCATTGCATGTCGTACAGCCCGTGGGGTTGCACTCCGAGGAAACGGTTTCCCCTCTGGAATCGTTCTTCTCCAAAGACATGGCTGGCGAGACTGGCAATGAAGCCGGAATCGAGTTGAAATCCGCTGGCGATGGTGGGCAGAGTTCTGACTCTGGCGGACAAGAATCGCCTTCGAACGGTCAAACAGGAGGGAGCACGTATGGTGGTAAGGAGAAAGATCACCTGGAAAGCGGGGTGCTTGACGGAACCTCTGCAACTTCCGAATTCCGGGCCAACCCGGAGGTTCTGGGAACCAATTCCCAAGTAAACGACACGAATAATCCAACTCCCGTTACCCGACTAGCAGGAAGCGCGACGGAACACGCCGCTTCGGTAAAGCCTCTCTTACCTTCGCCTACTCCATGGGAAGCCCGAGTCTGGGAATCGGCTCGAGCCGCGCCCGCCATCTCTCGTTCCTTCGCCCCAATACGGGAAATCGACCTGCGATTGCCGGTCGACAACCAGATGGTAGATGTTCACCTTCGCGAGAAGGCCGGGCACTTGGACATTTCAGTCAGGACCGGCGACCCGGTCTTGGCAAAAGAAATGCAAGCTGGACTGGGGGAACTAGTTCGTAGCCTCGAAACGCAAGGCTACGAAGCGACTAGTCCTCAAACCGTGGTTGACGGGTCGAATCTCAGAGGTGCCCAGCCACCTTCTGGGGCACGTCCGGACACCAATTCGCAGAATTCCTCTCCGAACGATGGATCGAAGGGTGGGGATCCGTCCGGTGGTCAAGGTCGGCAGGATGGAAAGCGCAGCCGAAATGGAAACTCTCAGGACGAGACATTTCAAATCGACGAAACAAATTCGCAAGGAGGTAGTTCAAAATGACGATTTCAGGCCCTTCCGCGGCATTCAAAGCCACAGCGGCAGATGGGTCCGCGGTTTCTGCCAAGCCCACCAGCGGGACAGATCCACTTACGCAAAAAGATACATTTCTGCAACTCCTGGTCGCACAGATCCGCAACCAGGATCCTCTCAAGCCAACCGACGGCGTGGAGTTCCTCTCGCAGTTGGCGCAGTTCAGCAGTCTTGAGCAATCCATCCAGTTGAAAGATGAAGTTGCGTCCGTCCGCAAGGCGATCGAGAATCTGACGGATACCGTCAAGAATTCAAACAATACCAGTACCAATACAGGAGTTCCCCACGCATGATCACCTCTTTTTCCACCGCACTATCGGCGCTGAACGCCTATTCGACAGCCATAGACGTCGTTGGCAACAACCTAGCGAACCTGAGTACCCCGGGGTTCAAGACGAGCGTGATCTCCTTTCACGATCTTGTGACCCAATCACTTGGGGCTGGCTCGGGAGAGACCCAAGTCGGTTTCGGCGTCGGGCGTCCGGTCACGTTTCGGCAGTTTTCCCAGGGAGCGATCCAGACGACTTCGGGTCCAATGGATGCGGCGATACAGGGGGACGGATTTCTTGTCGTGCGCACTTCGACGGGAGCGCAAGCCTACACCCGCGGAGGCAACCTACAGGTCGATCTTTCCGGCATGCTAACAACTGCTACTGGAGAGAAGCTGCAAGGTTGGTCGAAAACAAAGGCCGAC
>CAZCPL010000048.1:0-15735 GCA_964500255.1 uncultured Solibacteraceae bacterium
GGCCGATGCGGATCGTTGGCGAGCAGCGGCTTGCCGGAGGCGGTCATCGTTCCATCGACCACCCAGTTGTTCGATCCTTGCTCGCCGGGAAAACGTACGGGTCCAATGGCCGCCGAGTACTCTTTGAGAATATCGGCGGTGATGCTGAACGGGTCGAGTCCCTTTGGAATTTCGAATTTCACGAAGGGGTCTGGCGGCAGGATGCTCTGCACTTTGTCGAAGCCGAACTTGTTGACATCGAGAGTCCGTGTGACTTCAGAGAGGGCGTTCCGCGTCATCAGGATTCCGGCGACGCGCGATACGACGTCCTCGGGCGTCCACAAGCCGGGATCGTACCCGGCGATGGTGAACTCGCGCGGGCGGACGCCCTTCAGCGAGCGGATGTAGGCGTTGATGCCGTTGACGAAGGCCGTGGCGATCGTCTTGGCTTCAGGAGAGTAGCTCTTCCACTCGGCATCCCAATCGCCGCGGTAGCGAACGAGCCGTGCGATGCGGTCACGCGAAACAGCAGCAGGACCGAGCACTTCGGCGAGTTTGCCGGTTCCGGTGCGACGCCAGAGATCGATTTGAAAGAGCCGGTCTTTGGCCGTGATCCAGCCTTGAGCGAAGAAGAGATCGGGGGTGTTCTTCGCGTAAATGTGCGGGACACCCCACTTGTCGCGCAGGATCTCGACGTTCTGTTTGAGCCCGGCTACGGGTTGGGATTGCAGGAGACTCGTGAGGCAGAGCAGCAGTGTGGATATCCGGAAAAACGCCATCTCTCGATCATAGAGCGTCCGTGCCGCGGCCTGTGATCGGATTTGGAGGCCGACTGCGCATGAGGGTTTGGAAGACGATTGCTAGTGGGAGTTCGACATGCTGCGCAACATAATCATTGGACTGATCTCGGCGACGCTTGGCGGAGCGCTGATTGTGCTGGCTCAGTGGCTGTACCGCAATGACATCGAAGGCGTGCGTACCGCTGTGGCGAAACGCTACCCGGTGAGCCATGAGCGGGAGGATCTGTCGGAGCAGAGCTTTGAGCGCGCGTTTCTGCCATACGCGAACTTCGGTAACACGAAGCTGCACGAAACCATGCTGTCCGACGCCAACCTGCAATATGCCGACTTCAGTGGCGCTGATTTCGAAATGGCGGGTCTTTCGGAAAAACTTCGCCAATGCCACTTTTCATGGGGCGAAGTTGAAGCGCGCTCGCTGGCTCGACAGTGCAATCTTTCGCCATGCAAGTTTTCGCAGAACCGATCTTTCGTGGGTGAGCTTTTATGGTTTGTACGGTCGGCACCGTCGCAGTAAACCGCAACATCTTCTGGATCCCGGGACGGGAGGTGCGGACATGACAGGAGCGATCTTCGATGGTGCCGATTGTCAGCACACCTTCTTCAACCGATGTCTCCTGAACGGAGCCAGCTTTCGGGGCTCCGATTGCCGCGAGACCGACTTCAGCGGCGCGGATCTGCGCAACGCCGATTTCACCGATGCCGATCTGCGCGACGCCAGATTTGGAGGTGCCGATCTCACAGGAGCAATCTTCACCAACGCCAAGAAGTAGGCTGCGCTTCTGACGCGCGGGCTAGTTGGCGCCGATGTGTTTCTCTACCCAGTCAATGTGCCGCTGCATGATGTCCTGCAGGAACTTCGGCTCGTTCGGACCATGCGGCATGCGTGGATACGTCACCATCTCTGTCTTCACGCCACGCCGTTGCAGGGCCGAATGCATCTCGTGTGCCTGTGTGATGGGCACTCGGAAGTCCTGCTCGCCGTGCAGGAATAGCGTCGGAGTCGTGACGTTTTTCACGTGATAAAGCGGAGACAACTTCGCGTAGCGTTCCGGTTGATCGAACCAGGGGCCGGTGAAGTATTCGTCTAAAATGCCAGGAATATCGTTGGTTCCCCACATCGACGGCATGTTGGAAAGCCCCGCGCCCGAGGCCGCGCATTTGAATCTTGTGGTCTGGGTGATCACCCAGTTGGTCATGTAGCCGCCGTAGCTCCAGCCCATCACTGCGAGCTTGTCGGCATCCGCGACGCCTTGGCGGATCATCTCGTCCACGCCAGCCATGAGGTCTTGATAGTCGCCGCCGCCCCAATCGTTGATGTTGAGATTGCGGAAGGCGCGTCCGTAAGCCGAAGATCCACGCGGATTCGGCTGCAGCACCGCCCAGCCCTTTTCGGCGAAGGCGGCGATCGGATAGGGCGCAGCGGAACCGATGAAGTTCTCGCCAAAAGCGCCAGCCGGTCCACCGTGAATGTTGAGAATGAGCGGATACTTCTTGCCCGCCTGAAACTTCAACGGCAACGTGAGCAGGCCTTCGACATCCTTGCCATCTTTGCCCTTCCACTTCACCACCCGAGTTTCAGCGAGATCGGTGCGAGGTACGCCCAGATTCGCCTCGCTGATCCGCACGGGCTTGCCGGAAGCGAGATCCATCACATGAGCCTCTGCCGGTTCATTGGAACTCTGCAATACGAAGCCGAGGTGAGTACCCGCGCGGTTGAGCGTCGCTCCTGCAAAGCCGAGAGTTCCTTTCGCGGGCATGTAGACTGGCGTGATCGGACCATCCACAGGCGCCGCGTAGATCGCGCTGCGCGTACCGCGGCCTTCGAAGAACAGGATCTTGGCCGAGTCTTTCGTCCACTGCATGAGGAACGGCGATTCATCGTAGCTGGCTGGTAGATCGCGAATCGCTCCAGTCGCGCGGTTGTATAGCGCCACGCGAGATCCTTTCAGAACGCGCGAAGGTTCGCCCGCGACATGCACGAATGCCAGGTACTTGCCATCGGGCGAATAGCGCGGTGACGATTCGGTTCCGCGCGTGCCGGCGAGCGTCTTCATCTTCAAGGTTTCGACATCCACTTCCATCAGGTCGGATACCGGCGCATCATCGGCACCCGGCGTGGGATGCGTGTCGAAAGCGATGCGCTGCGAGTCGGGCGACCAGTCTAGCGCGCCGACGTGCCAGGGTCCTGTAGCGATCTTTTTCAGGCCCTTGCCGTCGACGTCGATCACGAACAATGATTCGTTCCTGGGATTCTCGTCGATGACCTTGAAGTCGCGCTTTTCTTTCACGGCGCGCTCCTCGTCGGTATCGGTTTCGCGTCCCGCGAAAGCGATGAACTTGGCGTTGGGTGAAAGCCGATAGCCGCTGATCGATCCCTTGAAAGTGGTCACCGCTTCGGCTTCGCCTCCGTCGATGTCGATCTTGAAGACCTGTCCGGCGCGTAAGAAGTAGACAGTCTTGTTGTTCGGCGCCCACTGCGGCGAGGTCGCGGACTTCTCTCCGCTCGTCAACCGGTATCGCAACGATCCGTCGGACCTGCCGATATGCAGTTGCGCGACATTCTCGCTCTTGTCGCCATCCATAATCGCTGTGGTTTCCGTCCAGACGGCGTGCAGTCCATCGGGCGAGGGAACCACCGCGCTGACCGGCTTGACCTTCATCATTGCGGCGGGATTCCAGGTAGCCGCCATCGCGACGACTGAGAAGAGGCAAAGTTTAGCGAACATATTTTTCTACCCAATCGATGTGACGTTGCATGATATCGAGAATGTATTCGGGGTCGCTGGGCACATGCAGCGCACCCGGATAGACAACCATCCGCGTGGCGATGCCGCGCTTCTTGAGCGCGTGATACATCTCATAGCTCTGCGAAATGGGAACTCGCGGATCTGCATCGCCACCCAGTATCAACGTCGGCGTAACGACGTTTTTGACGTGCGTGAGCGGCGATCGATCGATGTAGAACTGCTGGTTTTCCCAAGGAGCGCCGAAGGCGTCGATTTTGTTGGTGCGGATGTCGCTGGTGCCAGTCTGGCTTAGTAGGTTCGATACGCCAGCGCCAATCGCGGCGGCCTTGAAGTCCTTCGAATGCGTGATGGTCCAACCGGTGAGAAAGCCGCCGTAGCTCCAGCCCATCACGGCCATACGATCTTTGTCCACGAAACCAAGGCCCACGACGTTGCGGACGCCCATGATCACGTCGTTGTAATCGCCGCCGCCCCAGTCTTTGAGATTGGCGAAGCGGAAGTCGCGACCGTAACCAGTGGATGCGCGTGGATTCGGGCGGAAGACAACGTAGCCTTTGGCCGCGAACGCCGCGATCGGATACAAGCCGCCGCGCCCGATAAAGCTCTCGTTGAACTGTTCGTATGGTCCGCCGTGCAGCACTACCACCATCGGATACTTCTTCGAGCGATCGAAGGTGGCCGGGTAAGTGATGAGTCCCTCGATTTCGAGGTTGTCACGCGATCTCCACCAGAAGATTTCGGTCTTGCCGAGCGGCGCTTTGGGCAATGCTGTGTTGGCTTCGGAGATGCGTGCGGGCTTGGTGGCACCGACGGTCATCAATTGGGCTTCGGGCGCTTGTTCTGAGGATTCCAGAGCGAATCCGAAGTGTGTGCCTGTGGCATTCACGCGAAGCGCGGTGGCGACCCCATCGGGTGCGTAGACGGTTTGCGGAGGCCCATCCACAGGCATCGCGAACACCGCAGAACGAGTTCCGCGAGCCTCTTCGTAGTAAATGTTTTTGCTATCCGCTGACCAATTAAGGATGCGAGGCAAACGATCTTGCGTGGGTGCGAGCGGACGCGCCGATTTCTTTGCGCGGTCGAAGACCACGATCTGTTCGTCGCGGGGCTGCAAAGGCGGATCATCGGATTTCACATAGGCGATGTAGCGGCCATCGGGCGAGTAACGCGGCTGGGCTTCTGTGGCGCGCGTATTGGCAATTGCGGTGATGGTGCCGCTGGCGAGGTCCGCTTCGTAGATGTCGGCCGTCGGGCCGTCGTCGGCAAATGGAGTGACGCGGGAATCGAAGACGACACTTTTGGCGTCAGGCGAAAAGTCCAATACGGAAGCAAAGCCTGGGATCTCGGCGTTGCACTTCGCTTCGCCGGAGGCATCGCTCGCCATCACGCAGAGTTGCTGCTTGTACTTTACTTCGTCGACCACGCGAATCTTCGTCTTCGGTGCGGTATTCACCTGCGCGAGGAACGCAAGCTTCGTTCCATCCTTCGACAATACATAAGGCCCGACGTTGCCCGGATAGTTGCTCAGCCGTTCCGGCTTTCCCGGCCCTTTGGTTTCGGCACGAAACGCGATGCGGTCGTACTGCCAGTAAAGGTACTTGCCATCTGGCGAAAAGGCGATGAGGACAGCGCGGCCTTTCCAATCGGGCACGGGTTTACCGCCGATGAACAAGGTTCCGGTGCCGCCGCTCGATTCGGTCCACGCGGCGAACTTGCCATCGGGCGAGGGCAGGACATCGCCGATGCTCTTCACCTTCATATGGAGTTCCGGCGTCCAGACTTCGGCTGCGAGCAGCACCAGTGCGAGGTTAGCGAACATACTTTTCCACCCAGTCGATGTGACGCTGCATGATGTCGAGAACAAACTTCGGCTCCCGCGGACCATGCGGTTGGCGCGGATACACCACCATCTTGGCGACCCCGCCTTGGCGTTTGAGTGCGTTGTAATATTCGTAGCCTTGGCCCACGGGCACGCGATCATCTGCTTCGCCGTGCAAGACCAACGTTGGTGTCACCACGTTCTTTATGTGCGTGATGGGCGAGTGCTGGCGATAGCTCTCAAAGTTGTCCCAGGGTTCGCCGCTGAAGTAATCGGGGATGAAGCCGGGGATGTCGGCGGTGCCTGTGAAGCTCCACAGATTGGTCACTGCCGCACCGACCACCGCGGCCTTGAATCGCTTGGTTTGCGTGATCGTCCAACTGGTCATAAAGCCACCATAGCTCCAACCCATGATGGCGAGTTTGTCTGGATCGGCAATGCCATCGGCGATCAACTTGTCCACGCCTGCTTGATCGTCTTCGAAGTCTTTGCCACCCCAATCGTCGTAGTTGGCGAAGCGGAACTGCTTCCCATATCCCGAAGATCCGCGCGGATTGGGTCGCAACACGGCGTAGCCTTTGGATGCGAACGCCGCGATCGGATAGAGGTTGAATCGCCCGGTGAAGCTTTCGCTGAAGACGCCGGTGGGGCCGCCGTGGATGTTGAGGATCAGCGGAACCTTCTGTCCTTGTTGATAGCCGACCGGATAGGTGAGGAGACCTTCGACGTCGAGTCCATCTTTGGACTTCCACTTCACTGCTTCTGTGCGACCCATAGCGGGCTTTGGAATGTCGATGTTGGCGCGGCTGACACGCTTCATGATCGTGGTTCCACCAACGGGCATCGTGTAGGCTTCGGAGGCCTCCTCCGCAGTTTCGAAGCTCATGCCAAAGTGGGTGCCGGAGCTGTTGAGGTTCGCGTTGAAGACGCCTCGAGCCGTTTCAAAAAATGTTGTGGGAGGCCCGTCAATGGGCATTGCGCCGATATAGTTGCGTGTGCGTTTGGACTCGCTGAAGAAGATCTTTGACGAGTCTTTGGCCCAACCGATGATGTTGGGCTGCGCATCGTAGGTGGCGGGCAGTTCGCGGACTTCGCCGTTGCCGCCTCGCGTGATGAGAGCAATGCGATTTTCAAACGCCCAGCGAGGTTTGGGGCCAACGCTGCGCGTGATTGCGATGAACTTGCCGTCCGGCGAATACTGAGGATTGGTTTCGGCTGCTGTCGTTGTAGCCAGGTCTTTCACTGCGCCGGTGGCGACGTCGACTTCCGAGACTTCGGCCTTGATCCAGTTCTCAAACAGTGTCGCAGGCCAGCGGGAAAAGGCGATTTGCTTGGCATCGGGCGACCAATCGAAGTTTACGATGTGATACTTTCCTCTTACGTCTTGGGCGTCGACGACTTTGCGCTGTTTGCGCTTGCCGTCAGCGTCTGGCGAGAAGGGAATCGCGTAGAGCGTCTGGTTACCTTTGGGAAGATCGACAACGGTCATGTCGCGCTTCTCTTTCTTGGTTTTTTCGTCGTCGGGATTGGCTTCGGCTCCAGTGAAGGCGACATGCTTGCCATCCGGTGAGATCGCGAAACTGCCAAGTGTACCTTTGAATTCGGTGAGTTTTTCCGCCTCGCCGCCTGCCACGGCGATCGCGTAGATCTGTATGGATCCGGGAGTTCGCGCTGAAGTAAAGAGGATGTGTTTGCTGTCGGGCGTCCACTGCGGAGCAGAGGCACTCTTGTCGCCGCGGGTCAGTTGGACGCGTCGCGAGCCATCGGCCGAAGCTATCCAAACATGCGATAGCTGTTCGCTTTTCCCGGTTTCGATCACTGGTTTGGTTTGCACCCAAGCGGTCATCGCTCCATCTGGGGAAACGGTGACGCTGGTCACGTTTTGGAATTGAAGTGAGGTTTCCGGGGTCCAACCTTGCGCAAAAAGGCCGACTGTGACAAGAAAGGCAATTGCCGTGGGGCGCATGGTTTTCATACTATCGCAAGAGATGACCACGCGACGGAGTTTTCTGGCCACGGCTGCGATGAGTGCCTTTGCACAGGCGGCGAAGCGTCCGAACATTCTGATCATTTCGTGTGAGAACCTGTCTCCGACCCTTGGCTGCTACGGCGATGCGAATGCTTCCACCCCTGCGCTGGATGCTTTTGCGGCAAGCGCGATGCGGTTCGATAGGGCGTATGCGGTTTCGGGCATCGGGCCAGTGTCGCGATCCGCGATCCAGACCGGGATGTTTCCCTCAACGCTTGGAACGCACACCGGTGGATCCGCAGTGTTGCCGTCGTTTGTGAAGACCTTCAGCGAACTGCTGAGAGCCGCTGGCTATCACATCTATGCGCCGAAGAAGTCGCGTCCCGCGGATGCGCCGCTGTTTCGCTGGATCCGGTTGGATGCGACGAATCCCAGCCGCATCCGCTTGCGGGGCGAGGCCTACGATCGCACGGTGAAGCCGTTGAGACCGGAGCAGCGCAAGAGTCCAAATCAGTTGCCGTTTCCGCCCCAGTTTGAAGACTCAGAGGAGGCGCGCCGCGATTGGGCGAATGGGTATGAGATGACGACGTTGCTCGATCGGCAGTTCGCTGCGCGGTTGAAAGAGCTTACTGAGCCGACGGTTGTGGCGTTCTTCAGTGAGTACGGCTTTACGTTACGCGAAGGCAACAGTGCGGCGTACGAGAGTGGCACGCGCGTGCCGTTGTTGATCCGCTTGCCTGAGGCTTCTGAAGGCAAGGTGGATTCTCAACTCGTGATGCTGCTCGATCTTGCTCCCACGTTGTTGAACCTTGCTGGGGTGGAGGTTCCGGGGCATATGCAGGGGCGCGCGTTTTCAGGGCCGAGGTTGAGTCCCCCCCGCCGGTTCGTCTTCGCGACGTGCGATCGTCCGGACTACAGATATGAGTTGGTGCGTTCGGTTCGCGATGCGCGCTATCGCTACGTGCGAAACTTCACGCGTGGCACCGAAGAGCTGTTCGACAGCAAAGCGGATCCAAATGAGGTGAAGCCTGTTTCCGATGCTGCCGTGCAGGCACGATTGAAAGAGCGATCGGAGCGCTGGCGGGATGATACGCGAGATTTGGGCTTGCTTCCCGAGGCGGATCTCGCAGTTCGCGAAGCGGCGCTGGGCACACGTTACAAAGTTGGTCGGCAACAGGGCTTCGAGTCACTGGTGCAGAAGTTGACGGAGATCGCCTCGACGAATGACGGGACGAAGATCCGTGAGGCGTTCGCGGACGACGATGCCGCGGTGCGTGCCTGGGCTGTGATGCGCAAGCCGCAAACGGCCCCTCGAAGTCTGTTGGCGGATGTGAGCGGTGCGGTACGCATGAGTCTGGCCAAGAGCTTGCGTAAATCGGATCTCAAAGACGCCGAAGCTCTGAAGGTTTTGCTGCGTGGATTGCGCAGTTCCGAGGAGTGGGTGCGAATGTTGGCGGTACTGGCGTTCGACGAAATCGGTGCCAACGATCTGCCCGTGATGACTGCTCTGCAGGCGATGGCAAAGGTGGAAAAGAATCGCGCGGTGGCAGCGGTCGTGGCACGTGCTACTAAGGGATCCGCATGAGTTTCTCCGGCTTTCCGCAAACGGGTTTGGACTTCTTTAAGAAGCTGCGCAAGAAGAATACGCGCGAGTGGTTCGAAGCGCACAAGGACGACTATCTCACGCAATGTCGCGCGCCAATGGAAGAGTTTGTGGTTGAGGTGAATCAGGCACTGGCGAAGTTTGCGCCGGAACACATCGCCGAGCCGAAGAAAGCTATCTATCGCATCTATCGCGATACGCGGTTCAGTGCCAACAAGACTCCCTACAAAACGCACATCGCTGCGTACTTTCCCCGCACTGGCATGGACAAGAATGTTGGCGCAGGGTTCTACTTCACTGTCTCGGATGAGAAGATGGAGATCGCCGCGGGTGTGCATATGGCGGGCGCTGAGCAGTTGGCCGCGATCCGCGGACACATTCTCGACACGCATGCGGAACTGAAGAAGATCGCAACGAACAAGAAGACGGTGGAACTGATGGGCGCTCTCAAGGGTGAGAGTCTGCGCAAGGTTCCGCGGGGATTTCCAGCGGAATCTGCCGCCGCTGATTTCTTACGGATGAAGCAGTGGATCTTTTTTGAAAGCTTCGACCCCGCGGTTGCCCTGACGCCAGAATCGGTGCCGTTTGTGACATCGCGTTTGAAGGCGATGGCATCGTTGGTGAACTATCTGAACACGCCGCTGCTCAGAATGGTCAAAGAACGTACTGCAGAGGGAATGTTCTAACAGCGATAATAGAACGAATGCGCATCGTACTGATCTTGGCTCTGGCCCTGCTGGCCACGTTGGCCTTTGGGCAAAGCTCGAAGATCGACCGCAAGCGGATCGACAAGGCCTTTGCGGACGGCATCCAGCATTCTCAGTCCGGTGAGTCGGCCAAGGCGATTGCCAGTTTCTCGGAAGTGATTTCGATGAGTGGCGGTACGGCGGACGCAAAGGTCTACTACCAGCGCGGGCAGGCGTTTCTGTCGCGGGGAGATCTCGATCAGGCGCTCGAAGACTTCGACAAATGTGCGTTCCTAGGCTACGAGCATTCGCAGCTTTACCTGGCGCGAGGTGAGGCCTGGAACCGTAAGCGAGAGTTTCAGAAAGCGGAGGCCGACTACGCCAAAGCGATCAAGTTGCGGTTGGACGATCCGCAGGCATGGAAGGCGCGTGGCCTGTTGCGAGCGAGCCAGCGGCGGTTCCGCGATGCGATCGACGATTTCGATCAGGCGATTCGCATCAAACCGGACTATGTCGACGCTGTCCTTGAGCGAGGTTATGCCTACGGTGAGCTTGGCGATTTTCGCGCGGCGGTTGCCGATTTCGATCGAGTGCTGACCATCGATTCCATCAACGTTCGCGCATGGCCGTATCGAGGGGCGTCCCGGGCTAGGCTTGGCGATCATGAAGGCGCAATTGCGGACTTCACGCGAGCCATGGACCTTTCGCCCGATGACGTGCTGCTTTACCTGGCGAGGGCGACATCCCACACGGTGCTTGGTCAACACGACAAGGCTCTGGCAGATCGCGATCGGGCGGTGAAGATGAAGCCTCAGTTGGCGCTGGTATGGGTAGCACGCGGATCTTCGTATCATCAATTGGGTAAACACGAAGAAGGGCTGCGTGATCGCACAGAAGCGATCCGGCTGGAACCGAATATGGCGGAGGCTTGGGCGGCCCGCGGCAATGCCTATTTCCTGTTAGATAAGTATGCCGAAGCCTTGGGCGATTTGGATCATGCGTTGAAGCTGGATCCGAATTTGGGCGATGTAAAGCTGTTATTGGAAGACGCGAAGAAGCGCTTCATCGATTCGGCTGTGGCGGCATCCCAAACGGAGGCTCCGAAGCCTAGCGCCGTAGTTGTGGAACCCGAGTCCGTTCGGCGCGAAGAGCCGGTGCCAACGCGAGCGCCGCGCGCAGCCGAACCGACGCCCGAGCCTCCCGCAGCCGTGAAACCCAAAGAAGTGAAGCTTTTGCCCGCGACAGTGACGTTCGACGTTTTCAATCAGCGAGGGCGCCAGCTCAATGCAAGCGGAAAGTATGCCGATGCGATCGTCGAGTTCGACAATGCGATCAAGCTGAAACCGGACTTCGCCGTTGCATACAATGGAAGAGGATTCGCCCGCTATTTGATGGGTGATTTCAAGAAGGCGATTGCCGACTACGATCAGGCTTTACGCGTCAACGACAAGTATGGCAACGCCTATCGAAACCGGTCCAACGCTCGCCGGGCACAGGGTGACAAGGCCGGAGCCGATGCGGATCTCGCAAAAGCCAACGAGCTGGAACGCCGCTAAAGCAACCAAATCTTAACGAGGTTCGTTCATTTATGTCATCACCAGAAGGTCTGCGCACCGAACGCGGTCTGCGAATTGTTTCCGATGAGGAAGTCGGCACTGACGTCTTCCATCTTCCCAACGGCGTTTATGGTTTCACCTATTCGCCCGCTTTCGAAGAGATGCCGCTCTTTGCCAAGAAGCCGTATCATTCTTTCGAGGTCCATCGGTTGAAGGGCGGAGAGATTCATCTGCTCGGCTTCGTGACTCCCGAAGTCAGCAAGAAGATCAAGGCGAAGGCTGGCATGGTGGATGCGGCTCTGTATCCTGACGCCTATGGTCCCGCGACGGAACCGGTGAGCATCGACCTTGCCGATCTGAAGCCCGCCAAGAAGGCCATCACTCGCGAAGACGGTAATCCGATGAAGACGCTCGTGTACGCGGAGTGACGCGGCGGTTTGGCATCCATGCATCCACGGCGGGCGGCGTCGATCAAGCGGCGCATGAGGCCGTGAAGCTAGGTGCCAACTGCATTCAGATTTTCTCATCGAGTCCGCGAATGTGGCGGGCCTCGCCTGTCGATCCGGCCAAGGCTCGCGCATTGCGTCAGTTGTGCGAGAAGCATGACCTCTCGCCACTGGTAATCCACTGCAACTACCTGATCAACCTGGCTGCTACTGACGAGAACGTGCTGCGGCAATCGATCACCGCGTTTCGCAGCGAACTCGAACGCGCGATCCATCTTGACGCGGAATATGTCGTGCTGCATCCTGGTAGTCGCAAAGGTCATATGGATCCCCAAGCTGCCTTGGATCTTGCGGCAGCGTCTGTGGGCGTCGCCGCGCAGGGCATGAAAATGGGCGGCACTCGGCTGCTGTTTGAGAATACGGCAGGGGCAGGGCAGTCGATTGGTTCTACGTTCGAGGATCTTGCGGCGTTGTCGCAGTTGGTGGCACGCACCGCTCCGCACTTGCCTGTGGGCTTCTGCATCGATACCTGCCATTGCCTTGCGGCTGGCTACGATGTCGCGACCGGTGAGGGCTTGCGCGATACCGTGGCTCAACTCGACCACTTGCTAGGACTCGACAACATCCCCGTCATCCACACGAATGATTCCAAGGGATCGCTGGGATCTCATCTCGATCGCCACGCCAATATCGGCGACGGGCAGATTGGCGAAGCCGGCTTTGCGCGGATTCTGAATCATGAGCATCTGCGTGCGAAGGCTTTTATCCTGGAGACCCCTTCCGAGGATGGCGCTGCGGAGCGCGACCTCGCGACTTTGCACCGCTTAGGCTCTTCAGTAGGATGACCGAGAGCAAGAGTCCGGCGAAGTACGCGGGAAAGTCCCACCAACTGAAAGTCGTTCCAAGCATCAGTCGTCCGGCGTAGGTTTTCCGGACGGCGAGCAACCATGGCGGACGCCACAACTGCGCGAACTCCAGCGCGACTGTGAGCAGAAACGCCCAATTCGAATAGGCCCACGGCCGCGAACGTCCGGAACAGATCGCGAAGACCAAGGCCCAGCAGACAACGTAAGGGGCGGCTCCGGTGGCATCACGCAGCCAGGGAGGAAACGGCGCACTGAAGCGCAGCCACATCCCGATCACAATAACGGCGATTAGGGCAAGAAGGTGCTGGAATCGGAAAGAGGACACGTTGTAGCTCGATTCTTGCACTTTTCACAGTGATCAAGGAATGCAGCGCGAGAATGTGGTGGAATCGAGAGAATGACACGACGCAGTTTGGTTCTTGGCCTTTCCGCCGCGGCCGCGCAAGCTGCCGGAGCTCCACTCAGGGTGTTGCTCGTGACCGGTGGACACGATCATCCACCGTCTTTCTATTCGATCTTCGAGACCAGCGAGTTTCGAGTCACGGTCGATCCGCATCCGAGGGCCTTCGCTTATGACATGCGCAGGCGTTTTGACGTGATCGTCCTCTACGACATGATCAAGAGCGGACTCGATGAGAGAAAGCGGGAGAATTTAAAAGCCTTCGCAGAAAGCGGCAAGGGCATCGTGGTGGTGCATCACGCGTTGTGCTCGCATGGTGACTGGCCCTGGTGGTATGAAGAACTGACCGGTGCGCGATGGATCGAGCCAGGCACCGCGGGTCACGAGGCGTCGATTTACAAAGAAGATCTGGATCTTGAAATGACGCCAGTGGATCAGAAGCATCCCGTTGTGGCGGATTCGAAGCCGTTCAAAATCTACGACGAGACGTACGGCAAGCTGTGGTTTTCGAAGGATATTCAGGTGCTGTTGAGAACTTCGCATCCCACCAGCGACGGACCTGTCGTTTGGGTCGGACCCTGGAAGAAATCTCGAGTGATCACCGTGCAGCCAGGGCATGGCAGTGAAGCGCATCACAACGAGAACTATCGTCGGCTCCTACGCAATGCGATTGCCTGGGCGGGCGGACAAAAGTAGTGCAAACCTTCAAGAAACTGTGAAAACCAACAGTACTTTAACGTGCCGGGCGTTAGACTGGAAGCATCATGGTGTGCAGAATCGTCTCGTTTTGCCTTTTTAGCGGCTTTCTCGCATTTTCCCAATCAACGGCAGGGCTCGGTGGCATCAACGGCGTTGTGAACGACGCCAGTGGATCTGTCGTGCCCAAGGCCAAAGTGAGTGTCGTCAACGAATCCAAGGGCATCCGCCGAGTCATAGAAACGAATGATGCGGGCATCTTCAATGCTCCTTCTCTAGTTCCTGCCGATGGATACGCGGTTCGTGTGGAAGCCGCGGGATTCGCTGCCTACGAACTCAAAGACATCACCGTGCAGGTTGGCCAGAACATGGGCTTGAAGGTGGCACTGCAGGTGGCCCAATCCGCGACGCAGGTGGAAGTAACTGGCGCAGCGCCGGTGGTGGAATCCACCAAGACCGGCGTTTCACAGATCGTCGGAACCAAGCAGATCGATAGCCTGCCGATCAACGGGCGCCGCGTGGATTCGTTCGTATTGCTGACTCCTTCAGTGGTTCCCGACGGCAGCTTCGGCCTCATCAGTTTTCGCGGTATCGCTGGCGGAAACAGCTTTTTGACCGACGGCAACGATACGACGAATCAGTTCTACAACGAGAACGCTGGACGTACGCGCATCTCTTCGCAGATCTCGCAGGATGCCGTGCAGGAGTTTCAGGTACTCACCAACGGCTACTCGGCGGAATACGGACGCGCCTCCGGTGGCGTCATCAATACCGTCACCCGCTCCGGCGGCAACGGCATGCATGGAACGGCCTATTGGTTCTTTCGCAATCAGGATTTCAACGCGCGCGACCGCTATGCGAACATCAATCCGAAAGAGCGCCGCGATCAATTCGGCGGATCGATCAGCGGTCCGATCAAGAAGGACAAGCTGTTCTACTTCGGCAATCTCGAACTCACTCGCCGCAACTTTCCGCTGATCAACCGCTTGGTCAATCCGAATCTGTTCAATTCGGCGGGTCAGTTCATCGGTGCGTGCACCGCACCCGCCGCGGCCTGTCAGGCGGCGTCCACGGCGCTATTTCCGCGCCAGTTTCAGACTCTCGAACGCACGGCCGATTCGGAACTTGCCTTCGCGAAGATCGACTGGCGTCCGACGGATCGCAATTCGTTCTCATTCTCAGGCAACTACCTGCGTTGGGTTTCGCCCAATGGCATTCAGACGCAGGCTGTGCTGACCAACGGCAACGGTATCGGCAACAATGCGAACTCGACGGTGCGGACACGCTACGGCCGTGCTGCCTGGACTTCGATTCCAACGAATACAATGGTCAATGAACTGCGCTTTGGATGGTTCAAAGATCGTTTGTTCGACGACGTGAATCCCGCTCTGATTCCGGCCGCCACCGGCCGTCTGGGACTTTCGGTGCAGGGACAGAGCAATCTCGGAACCTCGATCGATTATCCGCGACTGAATCCATCGGAACAGCGCTTTCAGATCGCCGATGCGCTGAGTTGGACCAAGGGCAAGCACTCGTTGAAGGTCGGCTTCGACTTCGCATCCACTCAGGACTATCTGAAAATTCTCCGCAATCAGTTCGGATCGTATAACTATGCGACGTTCACCGATTTTGCGCTCGACTTTTCGAACGTCAACACCAGCGATAACCGTCAGGGCCGCCGCTGGCAGAGCTTCTCTCAGACCGTTGGCAATCCGATCGTGGATTTCACGACCAAGGACATCGGGCTGTATGTGCAGGACCAGTTCCGTGCGACCCAGAAGCTGACACTGAACTATGGCCTTCGCTACGAGTATTCGGCCCTGCCGCAACCGCCGCAAGTGAATCCCGACTATCCGCAGACTGGCGTGATTAACTCGCCGGGTAAAAACTTCGCTCCGCGCTTTGGCATGGCTTATGCATTGAACGACAAGACGGTGTTTCGCGGTGGCTATGGCATCTTCTTTGCGCGGTTTCAGGGTGGGTTGATTCAGACGCAGTTCCTCACCAACGGCAAGTATCAGCCCTCGGTGCTGCTGCAGAATGGCGATGCTCGCGGTCCGCAGTTTCCCAACATCCTGCCGTCGAACGCCTCTGGCCTGCCTGGCAATGCGATCAGTCTGGCTTTCACCGGCAAGGACTTCCGCAATCCTTACACGCAGCAATGGGAC
>CAZCPL010000048.1:15745-27864 GCA_964500255.1 uncultured Solibacteraceae bacterium
ATCTTGGACTCACTGTAAGTTATCTCGGCAGCCGCGGTGTAGCGCTCACCACGGTGCGCGATCTGAACATCGGCGGTTTTGGCAATCCGGTGACGTATCGGATTCTGGATGCCGCAGGCACGCAGACGGGCACGTACACGACCAACGCCTACTATACGGCGAATCGCATCGACACCCGCTATCAGCGCATCAATCAGATCGAGAACGGCGGCAACCAGTATTATCACGGCCTCGCGACGCAGTTGCAGAAGCGCATGAGCAAGGGCTTTCAGGCTTCGGTGGCCTACACTTGGTCGCACGCGATCGATACCGCAAATCAAGGCGGCGGCAGCAATGCGATCTTCTTTAGCGGCCCGGGGTCGACTTTCAATGGAGACAACTCGGGCGATAAGGGAAGTTCATCGCTCGATCAACGGCATCGCTTGGTGCTGACGTCGATCTGGGAACCGACCTGGGGCAAGAAATCCGCTGCGAAGCTCGTGAAGTTCGCGGCCGCCAACTGGCAGTTCTCGCACCTCACGACGTTTGGTTCGGCCCAGGCGTTCACAACGACGATGCGAGTTGTCGGTGCTCCGTTCACGGGTGCTGCCTTCAATACGAGCTTGAATGGCTTCGGTGGGTCTGGACGAGTTCCGTTCCTGCCGTTCACGAATCTGCCGCTCGATCCGATCAATCGCATGGATGCTCGCGTGACCAAGATCCTGCCTTTTGTCGAAAAGATTCAGGGCGCGATCAGTTTCGAAGCGTTCAACGTGACGAATTCCCAGTACAACACTGGGATCATCTCGGAGCTGTACAACGCATCCGCCGGTGTGATTCGTCCAAGCATTGGCACAGGAACGGGAACGGCCTCACAGGGCTTCCCAGACGGTACCAATGCGCGCCGTGCGCAGGTGAGCTTCCGGCTGGTGTTCTAGCCAAATTCGTTCGGCAACGAGGGAATCGCCTCCTTTGGGAGACGTTTTCCTTTAGCGACGCCTTTCCAGTATCCCTTTGAATTCGGCGAGTGACTTGGTGTTCATGACATCGTCTCTGTTGAGCCAAGCGCGCCGTGCGGTTACCACGCCGTAGCGCATGTTTCCCAGATGCTTGGGATGATGCGCGTCGGTGGAGATCGTGAACTTCACGCCCTTCAATTTCGCGCTGCGCAGCAATGGTCCGTGGATGTCGAGACGTTCGGGACTAGCGTTGATTTCGAGCCAGACGCCGTTGGCAGCGCACGCATGCGCGACTTTCTCGAAGTCGAACGGATATGGCTCGCGATGCATCAGGATGCGTCCCGTTGGATGTCCAATGCAGCGGACGTTCTTGTTCGCTATGGCCGCCAGCAAGCGTTCGGTCATCTCAGAAGACTCAAGATTCATGTGGCTATGCACGGATCCGATGACGAAGTCGAGTTCGCTGAGGGCGCTGTCGTCCAGATCCATCTTCCCGTCGCGCAGAATGTCGCACTCGATTCCAGAGAAGACGTGGATGCCCAAGCCGCCGTCTTCGTTGATTCGCCGCACCATCTTTGCGAAAGCGACGACGCGGGCTTCGTCGAGTCCGTTCGCCATGGCCAAGGCTTTGGAATGGTCGGTAATGGCGATATACTCGTAGCCCTGTTGGCGAGCGAGCATCGCCATCTCTTCGAGCGTGGCGCGACCGTCGGTCTCGCGTGTGTGCATGTGCAGATCGCCGCGTAGGTCCGAGAGTTCGAGCAGCGCTGGAAGCGAGCGTGACTCAGCAGCTTCGATCTCGCCATTGTTCTCGCGCAGTTCCGGCGGAATCCAGGCAAGGCCCAGGGTTTCGTAGATCTCCTCTTCCGTTTCGCTTGCGACCACAGCGCCGCCGTCGAGCTTGGACAAGCCGTACTCGTTGAGCGTCAGGCCCATTTTGAGGGCTCTCTGACGCAGCGAGACATTGTGTTCCTTACTGCCGGTGAAGTACTGCATGGCTGCGCCATAGCTCGAAGCGGGCAGCGTGCGGAGGTCGACTTGCAAGCCTTCGAGTCCGAAACGGATGCTGGATTTGTTGCCGCCGCGGGCGAGCACTTCCTGAACCCGCGGATGCTTGGTGAAGTGGTCGAGAGTCTGCTCGGCTCCAGGGCCGGTTGCCAGCAGATCGAGATCGCCGGCGGTTTCCTTGCCACGGCGCAGGCTTCCAGCGGGCTTGACGTGATCGACGCCGGGCAACTGCATCAGATAATGAGTGAGTTCGTCGGCAGTCTGCTGAGCGAAGCTGATGAGGAACCGGCCTGCGGAATTGCGGTAAGCGGCGATCGAGCGCAGTACCTTTTCTTCAAGTTTGGCGCCCATGCGTGGCAAGCTGCGCAGCTTCTCTTCTTGGCAGGCGCGCTCGAGATCGTCAATGGTCGTGATGCGGAGGTGTTCGAAGAGGAGCGCGACGCTTTTGGGTCCTAGGCCCTGGATCTTGAGTAGCTCCAAAGCGGTGGGCGGATACTTGGCGAGCAACTTGTCGCGACGGTCGAACGATCCGCGCCTCTGCAACTCTTCGAGGACCAACGCCATGCCTTTGCCTATACCGGCGATGTCAGTAACCTTCTTGTCTGGATGTCCCAACATGGCCATGATGCTTTCGGGGTAGCTTTCGATGGCTGAGGCGGCGTTGCGATAGCTGCGGATACGGAATCCGTCCTCGGCGGCGATCTCCATCAGGTCGGCTGTCTCGGTGAGGATCTTGGCGATGTCGCGGTTCTCCATAGTCAACCCTCATTCTCTCGCATGTTTCGACCGATAGCTGTATTAAATGAAGGTTACAACTCTTTGCGGAGCCCTGATTGCTCTGTTCTCAACCGTAGCGAATGGCAATGAGTGGCAGCCGGTCAAGGGCTCGATCCTGTACGGCATCAGTGGCATGGCCTTGGTGTCGCAGACGCCCGACGAGCGTCGCCTGTTGATCGTTCACGACAACAAGAAGCGTGGCGAGCCTCGCTTTGCGCTGATCAGCCAGCGTAGCCAGGAACCTGTCCAGTACACGCCGTTGAGCTGGGAGTGGGATGACGATCAAGTAGACATGGAATCGCTTTCGCGAGTGCCTGAAGAGACTTCGACGTTTGTCGGAATGTCGAGTCGCGGTGTCGCGTTCTACATTCGTTTGAACGAGGCTGAGAAGCGTGTCGAAACGATCTCGAAGTTTAAGGTACCTGAAACGTCCGACCAGTCGAACTTCGAGGGTTTGTGCGTGCAGAGAATCGACAAGAAGCTTATTCTGATTTGGGGACATCGCGGGCAGGATGAGATGGCGGGCGCGCTTTTCTGGGGCGAACTCGATCTGCAAAAGGGCAAGGTCGGTCGTTCGAAGTGGGAAAAATTGAAGATGCCTTGGCCCGGCAAGGGGATCCGCCATATCTCTGACCTCAAGGTGGACGAGACGGGTTCATTGATCATCGCGTCGGCGAGTGACCAAGGCGACGACGGTCCGTTTGATTCCGCCGTCTATCTGGCTGGCGTCTTCAGTGCGAAGGATGGTGACGTCACGTTGAAGCTCTCTCCCGCCCCAACTCGTCTCCACTCGTTTCGCGGTCACAAGATCGAAGGCATGGAACTGCTGCCCAACGGTGGCCTGGTGTTCGGCACGGACGACGAAAACTACGGCGGTTGGGTATACGCCGTCCGTTAGAACAGAATCAGGCTACTGAAACCGCGCCGTCGCCGACTGGAATGTCACCATCAATCCAGTTGGCGACGGTGTCGCGTTTGTGACCACGAATTCGATGGTATTGATGCCGGGCTTGAAGCCGCTGTTCAAGAACAACTGGCCCGAATCATAAAGATTATTCTTGGTGAGCGTCGCGGCAAGCACGCCGTTCACGTAGCAGACAGCGGTGTCGTCCGCATCCCATACGCCTCGGATGTCAACCGTGTTCGGATTGTATCCGGTGAGATCGAAGCTTGTGCGATAGCGATAGAATCCAGACGCGGCGTTGACGACTGTGCGCGAGGGCGAGATCCAACGGCCGAATGACCATTGTGGCGGTGAATCCACCATGTCGACCACATAGGCGATGAGTGGCTGGCCGAGGCCATCGATCAGCGCGTAGTTGGGATCGGCCGACCCAACCGTTGCACCGCCGGTCGAAGCTAGCCGCAACGTCGGGATTCCGATCGCGATGTCGAGCCGCACGGTGACATCGCGAATGATGTCGCCATAGCGAGCCCGGATGGTAATGGGATAGGTTCCCCTGGCAAGCTGCGAAGATGCCGATACGGTCAAAACCGTCGACACTTTGGTGGAAGGCGGGTTGAACGAGAACGTGAATCCCGCTGGAGGGTTGACGATGCTGAAGAAAACCGGATCGATGAAGGTGAAGTTCGGATTGAGACGGAGATCGAACGTTGTCGATTGACCGGCGTTGATGACTCGCACGCCCGGGTCTGGTGTGACCGCATAGTCAGGGCCAGGACTGGTTCCTCGAGAAACGGCGAACGCTCCGAGAATGGCGGCGTGCAGGCCTGTCGGGCTAATCTCGTAGGGCGAGCCATCGTTGATGACGACGAAGTCGAGTGTGTTGATTCCTGCACGAAATCCGCCGAGGATCGACACCGGGCGCATCGCGCGGAAGCCATCGGCGACGTTGATTTCATCCACTTTCACGCCATTGAGTTCAATCGTGCCGCGATTGTCGCAAGCCCATTCCAGTGCCAGCATTGCGCCCGAGAGGTTCTTACCGGTCAGGTCGAACGTCGTGCGATAGCGATAGGCTCCGGGAGCGTTGTTCTTGAGCGTATCGCGTCGAGGAGCGATCCAACGCGAGTTGATCTGGTTGGGTGCCCAGAAGCCCAGACTCACCGGCGAAGTGTTCGAAAGGATGACAAGAGCATCCTGGGTTTGGAACTGTAGATCGACGCTCTGCAGCAGCCGGTAGTTTGGATCGATCGTTCCTTCATCCGCCTGTCCGGTGCTGTGCACGATGTACGAAACGGCTTCGCGTGCGCCGACAACAACCAGAAACGTTGCTCTCGAAGAGGCATTGTAGGTCACGGTGACCAGATGGACACCCAGAGGCGCGGCGTCGCTGGCGGAGACGAGCAAGTTGTTGGCATTGGCCGTTACCGTCACTCCCACCGGCGCTGTGTAGGTGAAGCCGCCTGTCGAGAGCAGCACTGGGCCGGTGGATGTGCGTCCACGTAGGACTTGCACAACGCGGACCGGATTACGAGCCGCTTGTGCACCGTTCAGTTCTACGCGTAAACCGGTTTGCGAACTGCCGCCGAGATTCGCGTTGTTCACGGCGAACTCCAGGGTATTGATTCCCTGCTGGAATCCCTCTGTGATGAGCGCTTCGTTGAGTCGCCTGAAGTTGTCGAGCGGGAAGAGCGCCGCGACCTCGAGTCCGTTGAGATAGATCTTGGTGTCGTTGTCCGCGGCCCACTTCAAGGCGATTGCGGCGGAACTGGCATCGCCAAGGCCGAGGTCGAACGTGGCGCGGTATCGATAGACGCCGGGAGCGCTCAGGTTGTTTGGATCGGGCCGGGGCGAGATCCATTTGCTGTTCTGATCGTTGACCACCCAGGGTCCGAAGGGTGAGCGGTTGAAGTCGGCGACAAAGGCATTCGGGCCAGGGAAGTTGGGATCCGGACTAGATGACAGGCTGTAGTGCGTGTCGACGGTATTGTCCGCAGCGGGGACGCCAGGAAAGACGACGCCTGTGCTGACGAGCGGCAGATCTACGGGGATGTAAGGATTCTGGATGAATGCGCCGTCCACGCTGCGTGTTGTCTGATTGAAGATGCCGAGCACGGCGAAGCGCCACGATGTCGGAGCTGTCGTCACATTTGGATCGCGCGTGACCGTTAGAACGTTGCCGTTGACGGTCGCGCTGTAGCCCGTGGGCGGCGTGATGTTGATGAAGAAGTTTGGAGAGCCAGTAAACCCTCCGATACGATGCACGTTGATCGTATAGTAGACCGTTGTCCCGTTGACGAACTTGAAGGGTGGCGTCAAAGACAGCCAGAAATCGCCAACCGGCGGAGGCTCGGGCGATTGCACAGGAACGGCGGTAGCGTTGAGGATCTGAACCCGCAGACCTGTGGGATTGCGGGGTAGACCCAGATAGGGATCGTTGCGGACGATGAAATCCATCGAGTTCGTGCCTTGGCGCAGTGCGGCGCGGGGCAGCGCGTAGACGCGAGGCACGCGGAAGGCTTCAGGTTCACTCAGATCCTGCTGTTCTGCCGCGATCGGTGTGCCGTTGATTTCGAGAGTCACGGCATTGTCGGCCCAGGCTGCAACTGCAATGTTGGCGGTTGCGGGATCGAATTCGCGAAGGTCGAAGTCGTGGCGGTAGCGGTAAAGGCCCGGGGCGCAGCCATTGTTTGCATCGGGGCGTCCGGAGATCCACTGGTTGAGGCTGCTTTCCACTGACCAATATGGGGCTCCGACGGGAGACTGTTCTTTGAAGACGACCTTCGCTGTGGCGCAATCGGGATCGGGCGTGGCGATGAGGCGATAGTTGGGATCTGGGAGGCCTGTGGCGACAACGCGGTCGATTGCGGTTCCTTGAACGGGGATGACCGTTGAGCGGGGGAACGGAACGATGAAGACGGCATTGGCGATTCCTGTCGCTCCGCCGTCGAGACGGGCGACCACGCGGTAAATACCGGAGGCCTGGTTGGCCGGGATGTTGATGGTGAGCTGTGCGGCGTCGTTGACTTCGAGAAGGTTGCGTTCGAGGATATAAGGCAGCGGCGCTTCGACGGTGAGATTGAGCGAGCCATGCACCCGATCGCGAGGAATGGTGCGGATGTAGAATCGCGCGACACCACCGGGGGCGACGGTTTGTGCCGGTGGTTCGATGAGGAATCCGGTCGGATAAACTGCGGCACGGTTGTTGGAGGATGCGCCAGGGAGCACGCCGCCTTTCGCGGAATGAAGGGTCATGCTCAGCAACGAAGCGGGTAGCGATGCGATGAAGTCTGAGCCTTGTGCGTAGAGCAACTGCGTCTGTTCATCGAAGCGGAGCTTTTCGATGTTTTTGATGGATTGCCGGGATTTCGTTACCGTTGCGCCTTCTGCGTCCAGTTGGGCGATAGCGGCGTTGTTGGCGACAAAGATGCGCTCACCGGCTGCGTCCACCGTGATTGCGGTCGCGTCGGCAGGGCTTTCGACACGGAGTTCGAAGCCAGCGGATTGCGGCTTCCACTTGACGATCTCGTTGGCCTTGGTCAAAAAATAGACCGCACCGGAGGCGTCGAGATCGAAATCGCGGACATCGCTGCCGAGATCGAGCTGGTGGCGTAGCTCCAGCCGTCCTGAGACTGTGGAAAAGATGGAGACTCGCTGTGGATTTTCAAACGCGACCAGTTTGTCGCCTGCGCGATTGGTGCGAGTGATCGCGCCCGGTAGCATCTGGGACCACAATGAGGCGGTGAGTAGGAAACAAGAGATGATAGTGCGCACGAAAGGAACCCTCCGGATGGCCGCTAAACCATTCACAGATCTATATGTTTTATCTGATTATAGAGGATTACGGGCGTGTGCGTGAGGCCCATTGTAGGAACCGCCAGAGTTCGCCGCGGTGTTCCCAACTGAAACGGAGAAAGACATGCTTGTCGATCTGTTCCGCATGCAGGCCCCAGTAGGTTTCAATGCGCCACTTGAGGTACGGGCTTTTCCACGGTTGCAGGCGGTAGCCGCGGGTGGATTTCCACAGGAAGGCCAGCACTATTTCTGTGACACCTTATTTGCTGCTTTCGGGCTGGTTGCCTTGGCTTCAGCGGTGGCGAAGTATCCGGAACGAGTGCGCACCACGGGGCTGCCTTTGCCGGTTGCCACGACTTTGATGGTACGGTAGCTTCCGTCCAACTGTTGGTTGGTTGGAATGTAAGTGATGATGTACTGATTGCGGATTTCGTTGGCGATCTGGATGGCCAGGGATTCCACTTCCACAAGGTCTTTAGGGAAGAAGGCCATGCCTCCGGATTCTTTGGCGAGCATGGAGAGATTGCGCTTGGCGGTCTTGGCGCGGCGGGCCTCTTCTTCTGTCAGGATGCCGATGGAATAGACGAGCACTTCGCTACGCTGGCACTTGGCGACGAGCTTTTCGAGAGTCTCGGTGGATGCAGTGTCGTCGCCATCGGTGATGATGAGTACGACCTTTTTGTCCTTCTTGCCGTCTTTTTTGAGATAGTCGATGGACATGCCCACGGCATCCCGCATCGCGGTTCCGCCGCGAGATTCGATCTTTTCGAGCGCTTGCTCCAGCTTCTGAACACTGTTGGTGAAAGGCTGATCGAGGTAGGCGTCGTCGTTGAAATTGACGATGCACACTTCGTCATTTTTGTTCGATGCCTTCACCAGATTCAAGGCAGCTGCGGCCACTTTGGCGCGCTTGTCGCGCATCGATCCGGAATCGTCGATGACGATGCAGAGCGACACTGGTACGTCCTCACGCCGGAACAGACGGATCTGCTGTTCTATGTTGTTCTCGAGAACCTTGAAATTCTTTTGTGGAAGGTCGGTCAACAGCTTGCCGCCCTTATCGAGAACGCTGGCGTGCAGGACCACGAGCCGGGAATCTATCTTGAAGGTTGTTCCTTCTTCCTGGGCGAACGCGGCAGTTGCGGCGAGCGATGCTGTCAAGATCAACAGGCTATTGGTTCGGAGCATAGTATCCAAGTCTGAAAAAGGGCCGGAGTGGGGGCAGCCCTGGCGGCTGCTTGATGGCGACCTTCACGCGGCGATACTTGCCGTCGCGGTCGATGTTTTTCGGCACGTAGCCGAGCACGTAGTGATTGCGGAGTTCGATGCCGATCTTCGCAGCGACGTCGGGAAGTTCGTTGAGGTTTTCGACAGGAAAGTGACGTCCGCCCGTCTGTTCGGCCAGTTCCTGCAACAGGCCCGGGCCAGAAAGTTCTTCCGATGATCTGCCGCGTCCGCCCATGGGTTCGAAAATGCCGATCGCATAAATCTGGACGTCCGCTTCGCGCACTGCGTTCCGAACTTCCGATTCGGTGTAGCGGCTGGCATTGTCACCGCCGTCGGAAAGGATAAGGATCGCCTTGCGCGGGTTGCGCGCCTTACGCATCTGCTTCATCGCCATGTAAACGCCATCGAGCAGCGCCGTGCGTCCTTTGGCATTGGTGAAAGTGAGCTGATTCTGCACCTCTTCGGTGCTTGAGGTGAGAGGCACAACGAGTTGCGGACGGTCGTTGAATTGAATAAGAAAGAACTCGTCTTCGGGGTTGGCGGTCTTGAAGAACTGTGCGACCGCTTGGCGGGCCTTTTGCAGCTTCGCGCCCATCGATCCAGAGGCGTCGAAGACAACTCCCACCGTAATGGGCGAGTCTTCCGATGAGAACTGCGAGATTTCCTGTTCGATCTTGTCTTCGACGAGTTTGAAGTGCTCTTTTTCAAGTCCTGTGACCGAGCGGTTCATAGGATCCATCACCGAGACCGGGATCAGCACCATAGTCGAATCGACGCGGATGTTGGAGCGGCGTTCGCCGGGCTCGTCCGGATCTTGTGTGGCACCGGGTCGAGGCTTCACGCGAGGTTCGAGGTTGGGACGGGCATCGACGGCGCCGCCGGGCGATCCCATGGTTCGCGACTCAGAGGGTTTGAGAGCCTCTGCCTTCTTCTCTTTATCTCTATCTTTGTCCTTGTCCTTGTCCTTGTCAGCTTGTTGCGCTGGCGGCTGCCAGGCAGTCTGCGTGTTCTGGGCCAAAGCGCCCACTGGAACCAGCGAGAAAATCAGTGCCAAAACCTGGATGTTTCTCATCATTTTCGCCTCCACATACGGATTGTTCGGGCCTGTCGGCCTGGACGCGATTTGCCTTCAGTATAGCAGCGGCTATCGTGTTAATAAGATGCCCCATTTTCGCTCACGGACCAAAATTCCATAGGGTGCCAGTGAAACAGGTTGGGTGCCGCCGTCCACGTTTCCATCGAACGGACGGTTCGAACAGTTTATGGCAATGAGAAACTCCTGATTGTCACCTTCGCGCAAAAAGGAGACAACGCGATCGGCACCGGTGTTGTGGGTCCAGATGACATCTCCGCTGTGCAGTGCCGAATGAGCCCGGCGTAAGTGGATCAGTTGTCGGTAGAACTTGAGGAAGTCCGGTCTTCGTTCGGCATTTCCCCAGTAGATGGGTACGCGGTCGAAGAGAGCCGGCGGACCGCTTTCCGCCGTGTCACCGATTTCCTGCCCGTTGTACAAAAGAGGGATTCCATCTAGAAGAAAGACAATTGCCGAGGCGGCCAAGGTAGCGCTTTCGCCAAGTCGCACGATGGCGCGGGTCTCATCGTGGTTGTCGGTGAACAGCAATTCTTTCCCGTGCCGCCGGCCCCAAACCTCGCGGAGACGAACGGCGGAAGCACCTTCGGTGAACACTGCGTTGAGGGCATTGAAGAACTTCCAACCGTAGCCGGCATCGAAGGCGGTTTCGGTGAGGGCAGGGTCGTCGGCCTCGGCGATCAAGAGGACATCGGGTCCGAGATCTTTGCGCAGGTCCTCCCAAAACTCACGGGGAACATAGTGGGCGATGTCGCAGCGAAATCCATCGAAGCCTTGTTGAGTCCAGTAGCGGAAGACGCCGCGCATGTATTCACAAAGCGCAGGATTCGTGTAGTCGAGCGCGTAGACATCGGTCCAGGCGTCTTCTGAGGAGAGGGCTTCGCTTTGTTCGTTGCGCCGATAGAAGCCGGGATGTTCGCGCAGCAACACGGCATCGCGCGCCGTGTGGTTTGCCGCGATGTCGAGAATGATGCGTAGGCCTCGTGCGTGGATGTCTGCGATCAGTTGTCTTAATTCCGCAGCCGATCCATAGAAAGGATCGATGGCGAAATAGTCCACCGCCGAGTAGGGGCTGCCCAGAGGGCCTTTGCGTCCGGCAATGCCCACGGGGTGAATCGGCATCAACCAGAGCACGGTGACGCCCAACTGCACGAGGTGATCGAGCCTCTGGCGGATCCCTTCGAAGTCGCCGGTGAGCGAAAAGGCGCGCGGATTGATTTCGTAGAGAATCGGCGTGCTTGTCATTTGCGCTCTACCGCCGCGATATCGATCGTTGGATCCGCGCCTGCCCAGGTTTCGTCGGCAGTAGGCCCATAGATCGACGGAACGCTGCGCCAAGCGCGCGCAGATAGACTGTGAGTTGCGTCCGGTGGTGAGCGGTATGCAAAACACGGCGTGAGAAGATCCAGATGCGTTCGCGCTCGACATCGAAGAACTTGCTGCTCTGCAGCCAATCTTTTTCCTTCCACGCCGCCAATTGAGGCAGGCGATAAGAAGCGAGTTCGACGGCGCGAGCGGCGTAGGCTTGCGGCGTCTGTTCCAGAGGCAGGATCGCATTGGCCGGGGGTTCGGACAAAGCCAGAAATTCCGCAAAGAACCGACGCTCAGAGAGCAGTCGATGTTTGAGGATCTCGGCGACCGAAGACGATTTAGGATGCATGCGAAAATCCCAATCTTCAACGGTGAAGTGCAACGACGTGTCAGCCGGCTTGTTGCTCTCGCCAGCGTAGGTCTCGAGGCAGTGCCGGTAGGCGATGGCTTCTGCGCGGGGAACGTCAAGGATCACAGTCCAATGGTAAACTGGCTTCGAATGACGAAAGTTGAGTTGCATTACGATCTGGTGCGCAAGCTGGAAGACGCGGACGCCGAAGCAGTGTCGCGTATTCATGGATATTTCGGGGTGCTTAAGGTGAAGATTGCGAACTCGCTCGACAAGATCACGGTGGATTACGACGCCACTCGTTTGAGCCGTAGCGATCTCGAAGGCGCACTGGTGAGCTACGGGATCCCGATCCGCAGAACTGCCTAGCCCCGGAAAGGGTGTTCTGGCACCCTCACGGCAAGCAAGCAGCGATGCCCGCGCACTCCGTTTTCCGGGCTGTTCGCGAGCTATTCTCTTAGAATGCTTGCTCGCGTTGCGATTTCCCTCTTGTCGCTTGGCCTCTTGTCCTCTGCTCAGACGGTGACCGGAACTTTGGAAGGCTTTGTCAGGGATTTCAGCGGTGGGGCGATTCCCGGTGCCGCGATCACTGCGACCGACAAAGATACGGGGCTTGTCCGCAAGTCACAAACGAACGGTGAAGGATATTTTCAGATCACATTCCTACCACTCGGCGTTTACACAGTGCGCGCCGACGCCAAGGGGTTTGGTTCGGTCGAG